>VEPM01000011.1 GCA_012026795.1 Candidatus Methanoperedens sp. | reverse complement strand
TTATTATTCTATTTATATATATTTTAAATAGTATTAAAATTAAAAAAGCAAATGATATATTGCCCAAATAATAATAAAAAAAAGCACCAAAGGCTATGTGCTCAATTGAAAGATTATTTAATACAACAAATAGACCAGCTAACAAACCATAAAAAAAATCATTTGTAATATATTTAAATGTGTAGAAATACACAAGCGAACACAGGAAAATTAAACCAAACGATAATAAATATGATATCAAATTGTCATTTAACCCGAATAATTTTAGAAATAGTATAGAAATTCCTTTTGGAAAATATAGAAAAACAGTATTGGATTGGTCAAGCCCGAAATAATTTGATGTGTATGTCGTGATTGTATTGAGAGAATTTTGGTCTATATTCCAGAAATAAGCGCCATCGTTATAAGTGATACCGCCATGATCAGGTAAGACTTGATATGAAATTCCTATCGTCAGGATCAAAAAAAATAGTATAATTCCAAGATTTTGGATAACTTTTTCCTTCATTTATCATCCATGCTTTTTAAAATCCCGCTATGTATAGTTTCATATTTTTGGCTTAAAGAATATGAATTTCTGGAATATTTTTCATAATTACTGATTATTTCCAATATAGCTTTTACATAATCCTCCTTATTCATATTACATACTATCCCGGCTTGATTTTCTTTAATTTCCTCAACTGTTGAATGTGAATCCGTAGTGATTACAGGTAATCCGAAACTAAAATACTCTCTACATTTCACAGAGTCGCCATAATAATTGAAATTCCAATTACCATTGTAGAGAGCTAAACCAATCCCGCTTTTCGAGATTTCTTCTAATGCCTGATTATGGCTTAAATAACCTAAAAATTTCACATTGTTTTCCAGATCGTTAATTTTTACATATTGTTTATATTCTTCTTCTTTAGGTCCATTTCCAACAATAGCAAGAAGAATCTCTGGAAATTTTGTTTTCAAATCCATTATAGAGTGAAAAATCCCGATAAAATCGAGCTGGTCTCCAATAACTCCTAGAGTTATGAGATGATATTTATTCTTTTTATTTGTTACATAATTTTTATATCCGTCCGAGGGCACATTTGGCACAAATATATTTTTACTATCGATAAGACCCATATTTTTCCTGACATCTCTAATTCTGGAGGAAACATTCCAGACCTCATCTACATTCTTAACACAATATCTGTCAACTGTATGATATAAATAATTTAAAATTTTATTTGAAAATCGTTTTCTTGAATAATCTGCTGTGTAAAAAATCACTTTATCAATTTTATTGACCCTTTTTAGTAAAACTCCTGTGAATGCATTTAAGGGGTCTACTCCGATATAACAAATTCTCACATCATATTTTTTATGTAAAAAATAAATAAAGGTTGAAGTTATTTCTGAAATATATCTTAAGGGAGCAATCTTTGAAAAAATAACAAGATTTTTACGAGATATATTCTTTCCTTTATGATAATTATAAATAGTAGATGGAAGCTTGCCATCAATAGAGTGACGAATATATATAAAATCTATTTTATTTTTATGTAAAATATCTATAAAATTATTGGTTACGGCATCATATATATGACCATCTATTAAACTGGCATGGCTCGTGATTATGATCATATTTTATTGATTCCTGATATGATTAAATATCTGTATCTTGACTTTGTACGGTACAAAATATGTCATGCTGATAACTATATTATATATTTTATCAAATAAGGTCATCGAATAGCCATAGCCATTTGAATATTTTTTCCGTATTTCTATAGTCATAGCCTCCATATTCTGGATTTTTGAGATTGTAGCAGATTGTTTGTGTACTCTATATTTAAGTAAAATCTCCTGGATGTTTGCAAATTTATATTGCGTGCCAATCCTGAACCATAAATCCAGGTCTTCAGCCGGGGGGTATTTCGGATCATAATATCCAATATTATTAAAAACCTCTTTTCTAATCATACAGACCGGTTGTGCAATAGGACAATATAGAAACAGTCTTTTTCGCAAATTTGTATCATCTTCATAGTATTTTCTCACTCCAATAATCTTACCTGAATCGCTGTCAAACAACTGTATAAAGCCACCAACAACTCCACAATCTCTGTGTTTCTCTAAATAATTATATTCTTTCTCAAATCTTTTTAATGTTGAAATATCATCTGCATCAGCTACTGCTATGTATTTTCCTCTAGCATATTTTGTACCTTTTGTTCTGGTTTCAGCTATTCCCAGATTATTTTCATTTCTGAGTATTATAATTCTATCATCTTTTTTTGAAAATTCCTTAATTATTTTATAGCTACTATCGGTAGAAGCATCATCAACGATAATAAATTCAAAATCCTCAAATGTTTGATTCAATATACTTTCAATTGCTTCTTTGAGATATAATTCAGCATTATAGACTGGCATTACTGCTGATATTTTAGGTGACTCATAATTCATCTTTTAATACACTCCTCTTAAAAGAATGGGAATTTATAAGATAACAGTTATCCAATTATTAGGATTCTGATGTATTAATACCTTCGCGAATAAGAAATAATCCTCACTTAAGCCGTCCTGTATAGACGCGAACTCTCAATAATATATATAGTGTCAACCAGACGATAATTATCAAAATAAGGTTCCCGATATATCTTTTAACAAACAGCATGTCAATCGTAACGCCATAGGCTAAAGATATTATAAGAAATACAGAAAGAAGAATCGCGACATTCAAGGAAATATCTGATATCAGGGAAATGTTTTTTCCAGGTCTGACGATACGCAGCCGCTTTAAATATTGCAGCTTGATGATACTTATTTTCTTTCGAATTTGTGCACCTATTGAAGGATGTTGCCTTTCAAAATCTGAAATACTTATCTTTATTTCAAATATAGCCCTGCGTAAATGTGATTGTTGTCTGGAATATAGATTTTTTAGCATAAAGTCCATATTTCTGATTAATTTCAATCCATGATATTGTATGAAATCCAAAACAACAGAAATGAGTTTCATAGCAGGATCGAGCCTTTGCAGGGTATCTTCAGGCAGTGAAAGCTCAAAAAAACGAATTGCTACGCCTAAGGCAAGGAAATAATATACATATATGGCAAGATTTTCAGCAAGTTTCTCGTCGCCAATAGCAAGTGTCACAGCAGTAACTGTAAGAAGCATAAGTGCAATTAAAAACGGGTAGTTGGAAGGGGACCAGTCATCCGTACTATACTTTTTCATGAGATTCTCAGAGATACTGACCGAGGTAGTCAATTTATTTGGTGTTTTCTTTTTCCGATCTTTATACAAATACCCAATGCAGATGACAAATGCAATACCAGAAACCATTAAACCCATATAGAAATACGACTGGGGCTTGAAATATAAAGTCAATTCGATATCAATACTGCCATCTGGATATTTCTTGTAATATTCTTTTGGATAATTTGTTATAATATATTCTGGATCAATAGTCCAGGCATTAGCATACTCATTGACCATTTTATGCGTTCCATCTGACACAGAGTTTTGCAATATATAAGAGAGATCGCTGATTTCAAACAATTGTGTGGTTTGTTCACATTCTGTTGTATTACTGTTTTTGTAGTATTCTAATGGTTTGCACAAAGAATTGCCTGGATTGGATTTCAGATAAAGCTTCCATTGAGAATTATAGGATTGATGAAATTCAATATTTGTTTTATTTGTTAAATTATATATATAAACATCATATTTAACTGGACTAAATTTTTTAAATGATAATTTATTTCTATCTGAAAACATCAGTGGAATTAAATAATTTGTATCTAATTTATATAAAGCGAAATATTCATTTTCATCTAATTTCTTTATAGTATTATCTGCTTCTAATTCATTGATTGTATCGTATGTGATTTTAGAATAATTTATCCAATATTTTTCGATATCCTTATGTAATAAAATATATTTTCCACTGAATTTCTGCAATATTTTTAAAAATTTATATTTATCAACCCTGTTTCCTTCATTGTATTCTTTAAATGATAGATTTGTTTCCAATGCCGGATGATCATAAGTATTAGCTGAAATGTAATATTTATTGTATAGAAGGTGTAAAACATCGTGACCAACAAAATGCCATTTAGGATAATTAACCCAATTTAATGAGTTAACCACGCTATATGGCAAAGAAATTATTGAAAGCTGGGTATCATCTTTATTAATTATTTTTTCGATAGTATAATATTCAGACGGAATTTGAATTGTAGATTTGTATCCCTTTTCATTTTCATGAGATAAGTAGGCAGGGATACCTCCAATATAAAAAGGGATGGGGATAATCAGAATGAAGATCAACATCGCTGAAATTATTTTTTTTGATAACTTGCTATAATACAATAATAAACTCAATAATACTAAATAAAAAAATGGATAAAAAACAAAAAGTTTATCAGGAGACCGAAATAAATTAAATCCCGGTAATGTGTATAAAAATATGTTCATCTTATCGAAAGGAGCGGTTCCTCGCATTAACAAAAATAAGAGCATCAGAATAACTATCAAGTAATGGAGCCAATACTTCTCTTTTTTTCTTTTCTGATACAATATTGCAACAATTATAAAAATTATATAAGCAAGTGAAATTGCAAGAAATATTTTAGAGTCAGAGTATAGATTAACTAATGGATAGTTGTCTTTAGACATTGTGAATGAAAGTATAGAATAGGCATCATTTGAAGTCCATGAAAACACACTTGAAATATCACCCAGGACTTTTCCGCCAGTTATCCTTGATATATATTCAAATTGTGATGCAAAAAATGGTAATAAGAAAAAAATGGATAAAATCAGTTGTAGAATAAAAATAAATAATAATCTTTTAGCTGTTATCAGACTTAATGGAATTTTCTTTGTGGCAAAAAGTGCAGCTGACAATAACACTTGAAAAAATAACAATGCTGCCAGAAAAGCTACATTATTGAATCCCGAAGTTGAGATTAAAAATATTATTATAAAATAAGATATATTTTTTAATGAACAACCAGTCAATAATTTCTCAAAAAAGGCAATCAATAGAGGTATAAAGATGTAAATTATATAATGATGCGTAATCCACCAGGGAAAGATGAATATTGTGAAAGTAAATATATTTATAGAATAAATAGCTGAACATAATAATTTAAGATAACCAGGAATCTTTGAATTGATTATTTTTATAGCGAAAAAAAAACTATAAAATGAACCGACGAAAAAAAGAAACATTATTGTGTTTGCAATATTCGCATAGGAGAATCCAAGATTGTATAAAATATATTGAAATACATAAAACGGGAATGCTACAATTAGTGGATTGTACTGCCCCTGCCCATGTTGATTAAACCATGTGAATAGATTCCTAATAATATTGTCATTAATATTGATTAACTGGTAAAAATCACCGCCTGCAATGAACGTCCCGTCCGGAATTTTATTTATTACAAAAGATAGAAATAAAAATAGCATTACTATCGTTGCATGTAATATTTTATTTTTATCCATGTTTTTTTAATTTTTCATATATTTTAATTATTTGTTCAGATCTATTATGGTATGTATGTTCTTTTAAAACCCTTTCTCTACCAGCTTCAATAATAGCCAATCTTTTGTCAGGATTATTCATATAATAATCAATTTTTTCAAACCAATCTTCGCGGTTGTTGGCAATAATAATTTCTTTATCAGCTTTAAAATATTTGCGGATACAAGCTACATCATCAGTAATTTCAAATCCGGAACAAAGCGGTATCTTAAATGTCCTCTCATTACAGTCACCTCCAAATTCTCTCTGGTAGTCTTCGTGAACGTTTAAGGAGATAATAGATGATTTATATATCTTAGACTCATCTTGCAACTGTAATTTTGGCTTTCGTATCGATCTCATATATGGAAAGTTAAAATATTGTCCACCTCTTTGTATCCATCCCAATGCTCTATCATGCCATGTCCAATCTTGACCATATATCTTTAAATTATATTTTCTACGTAAAGGGAAAACATGTTTCCTGAAAAAATCCCTCTTTTGAGGTAAATATGTTCCAATAAATGAAATATCAGATTCATATTTGTTATCAAATTCTTCTTTCAAAGCAATCTTATCAGCAGCAAGAGGTATCGTATAATATCTAAAGCCAGTTTCCTCCTCAAAACCCGCCATTCTTAAATCATCTTGCTCACATTGATTAAAAAAAACATCACCTAAGAGATTTTTTTTTATTGCCTTTACTTTATTTTTTTCATTTTTTAGAGAATGACCTTCATTTATTCTTATTCTGGATAATGGTGAATTCCAAAAATTAGTACTCATAAAAGCTATCATTCCATTAAGTCTTGCTTTATTAAAAGATTCCACATCCAGGAACTTCAGTGAGTAATTTGAAATTGAAGAAATAAATATGTCCGGCTGAAATTTTTCAAGGATTTTTTTCAAATTATCATTGCATGTTACGGTTTTGAAATCATGCCCGAGATCAACAAACGCATTTTTATAACCATAATATATTGTTCTCGCTGCGTATACAGTATCTAAAGATGGTATATGATAAATGATTCTCATTCTATTTTCAACCATAAGTAGTGTTCATGTTATTATTACTTCTCAAATTTTTTTGCAAGAGATTCATATGGTAAAGTCACGATAATTATTATAAGGCCAATCGTAAATAAAGCTATTAAACCTCTTGATTCTATTCCTGGAAATATATAGGGATTGATCAATTGTTTGAAGAGATATATCCCTGCCACAAATGCTGTTAACATTATAATCGAATCGCGAAACATTTTTGTATAGTATTGTAATACACCAAAACGTGATGCTACTGCAACAGTATCAAGGAAAATGTTGAGTATGGTCTTGAAATTTATCCTCCCAAATCCTTTTCGTGTGAATTTCAGAATAATTGGTGCTTCCACGATTTTATAGCCAAATCGGGTAGCATAAGCTAAAAATTCCACATCGAAAGCATATCTCTTAACGCGCATCATTGGAAAGATTTTTTGTACAGCCTCTCTTTTCATCAGCTTAAAACCTGCCTGAGTATCCCTGATTTCCAGTTGTAGCAGTAATCTTAAGACGATATTATACATCTGGCTTAAGAATCTCCTGAGTAATGGATAATATTCAATCATGGAAAGGGGATGTCTCTTACTTCCAACTACTATATCTGCATTGTTTTTCTTCATATACACAAATAGGATGCTTATCTGTCCCGGATCAAGTTCCATATCTGCGTCAAAAAATGTGACAATGCTCTTTGTTATAAAGGTAACGCCATATTTTATAGCATAGCCTTTACCCCTGTTTCGTTTATAGCCAGTAACTTCAACATTATCAAATTGTTCTGAGGCTGCCTCACTAAAAGTATTATCTATAGATCCATCATCCACTACAATTATTTCATGATCTATTCCAAGTTCGTTTAAAAGATCCCTTACATGTTTTATTGTTTTAAGAACCCGTCCTTCTTCATTATAAGCTGGAATTATTACTGAAAGTCCTTCCTTTTTGATTTCCAAAAAGCCATCTCCCTATTCCGGATCCCCCAACATTTTTAGAAATAATCTCATTATAGTATTCTTATGGACAAAATATTTTTTAAAAGATTTCGAAAGAAGGAATGGAGAATAACATCTCCATCCTTTAAATTGATGTTATCTCCTCCTGATATATATTGCAGCTCCGATAATGATCAATATTACAACAGCAGCCATAATAAGCGAAGAGTTTATCGGGGCCGCAGTGGGAGTTGTCGGAATCGGAGTAATTCCAGAAACGCTAGGAACTGCCGGAGTGGTTCCAGATCTTGTTACCCTGGGTGTTGCCCCTGCCACAGAGCCTTTCAAACCTGTTATTGCGAAATTTGAGAATGATGTCGTCTCTGTCTCGAAATAGGTATAAGTGCTATCTTTATTCTTTTCTGTGGTTTCAAGCTGCACCCACTTGCTACCATCCCACTTGACCATCTTCACATCGCTGCTTGAAAGACCGTTGCTTTCTATCCAGGAACTCTCCACCTTGAACCTGACTAAAGCATTTTTAATTCCACTTGAACTTGAAAAGATATTTATATTCCTGGATACTATGCCATCAGGCGCGACTGTTACCAGTCTGGATGTCCCTTTTAGAGATTCAACCCTCATGCTGACACTATTTTCATTTTCTCTGCCAACAACTGCGATTTCATATATTCTGGGTACAGCAGAGAACTTGTATATCACGGATTGGTCTGCCAGCAGATCCATTGCTACTATTTCAGATGATTCTACATTGTCAAACGGTTCCGAAGACACTATACCGCCTCCCGTGCTTCCGCTGGATCCGCCTGACGAAGTTGCTGGTGCTGATGTAACCGTGAATTTGCCAGTTGCTGAGGTAAATATCTTGGTAACTGCATTATTTTCTGCTCTAAGACTTGCAACTACTTCATAATCTCCAACCGGCAGGGTCGCTGTTTTTATCGTTACATTATAAATATAAGTGAGGTTTCCGTATCCGTAACCATATCCGTAACCGTATCCGTAACCATATCCCGTTCCCCGATTATACCCATAGCCATATCCGTAGCCAAAATCAGTTATTCTTCCGTAGCCATATCCATAGCCATACCCGAAACTTTCATAACCGTAGCCGTAGCCGATACTATCTTTACCATATCCATAGCCGTACCCAAAATCGAGTGGCTGGGGGATTTGAAAACCTGTTATTTCGATAATGGAGTCACCTGAAATCTTTTTTCCATCAAGGGAAAAAACCGCACTTGGATTAGTAGGTCCTGTCAAATTTAGCGAAATATCTTTCGCGGGAACAAACTGGTCTGGATCATTAATATCAATTTTTACTTGAAACTGGATATTGTTACCTTGTGTATATGGGCCCTGCAGCCCTAAAATACTGACCGACACTGCTTGTGCCGGGCCAGAAATTATCAGCATTATAACAATGAATAATGTTATAACAGTACTTGCTATAAATGGTCTCTTCTGATTGTCTTGTTTTAATTTTGCCACAATTATCACTCCTTAAATGGAAATAATTTGAAATATTTCTCCCAAGATTACACTTATCTTTAAAGATATTTAAAATCATCGTTTTATCCCGGAAGTGACTAAATTATATTTTTTTACTGTATTCTTCCATATCTTTTTGAGTCCGGCAGTTAAATCTTTTAATTCATAAAATAATGATTGAAGAATGGTGATAGAATGGCCATGAAAATTGATTGGTACAATGAATTCGTAGACCTGGATTATACTCCTGCAAAAAATGATCTGATCTGTTTATACTATTTTGAACCTGCGAAAGGAATTACAGAAAAAGAAGCGATAGGAAGGATAGCTTCAGAGAGTTCGGCCGGCACATGGACTACTCTCCATGATTTACCTGCAAGGGTTGAAAAGATAAAAGCGCGTGCGTTTGAATTAAATGGCAAATATGTAAAGATCGCTTATCCAATAGACCTCTGGGAACCTGGAAACGCCCCTCAGCTCCTGAGCGGGATAGCAGGAAATATCTTCGGGATGAAAGCCCTTCGGAATTTAAGGCTCATTGATGCATCCTTCCCAGGACAATATATTAAGTCTTTCAAAGGCCCGGGACAGGGTATTGAGGGAATAAGGTCTTTATTGAAAATCAAAGAACGCCCCATAACGGGTGCAGTACCAAAACCCAAGATCGGCTTTAGCTCATCTGAACATGCCGATGTTGCATACGAAACGTGGATGGGAGGATTTGATCTTGTAAAGGATGATGAGAACCTGACCTCCACATCTTTTAACCGCTTTGAAGACAGGCTTATGCGCATGGCCAGATTGCGTGATAAAGCTGAAAAAGAAACAGGCGAGGAGAAAGATGCACTTTTGAATATCACAGGTGAGACAAAAGAAATGATCCGAAAAGCTAAATTGCTTCATGATTCGGGCTGGAGGTTTGCCATGATCGATGTTGTTACCTGCGGAACCGCGTCTGTCCAGACAATGCGGGATGAGTGCGGCGACCTTGGATTAGCCATACACGCCCATCGTGCGATGCATGCGGCTTTTGACAGGAATCCGAGGCATGGGTTGAGCATGTATTTCCTTGCAAAACTTATGCGTTTATTAGGAGTAGATGAAATTCATTCAGGTACTGCAATAGGAAAACTTGTGGGGAGCAAAAAAGAGGTCACACAGATCGCCAGAGTGCTGCGCGACCATAAAATTGAAAATGATGGGATGCTTTCGCAGGATTGGGGATCAATAAAGCCGGCTCTTCCCGTTTCTTCAGGTGGCCTTCATCCGGGATTGATACCATCTGTCATGAGTATCCTGGGAAATGACTGTACATTGCTTGTAAGCGGCGGCATTCACGGCCACCCGAAAGGAACACGAGCTGGCGCAAAGGCAGTTATGCAGGCAATAGAAGCCACAATGGATGGTATTGGCCTTAATGAATTTGCGATAAAAAACAATGAATTGAAGCAGGCGCTTGGTAAATGGGAATATTACATGCCGAAATGAAACTATCCAAGGACTTGCTTTATTTTTTCAGATGCTTTTTTCATTTCGACAAGGACCAATCCCAGGTTTAGACCAGGTACTGTCATAACCAAGAGTATTGCTTTTGGTCCGGCTCCATATCCAATAATCTTACCATTTTTTGATTCCACTATCGTTCTCTCAGGGCTGCCTTTTCCAAGCTCGTTTGAAGCTGCTTCTGCTGCACCTACCATAGTAGCAGACAGTGCAACAAGTACTTCTGCGCGCTTTTGGTTCTTTAATGTTGAGTATATCAATAAGCCATCCCTGCTTGCTATTGCTATTGACTCTATCCCGCCAGTTTTATCAATTTCTTTCAGTGTGCTTTCAATCATTTTTATCCGTGTTTCATTAATCATTACAGCACCTTCCTCAGTTTAATCGACTTCAAATAACAATACGTCCTTCAAACTATTTAAACATGTGCAAAAGTGCAACAGTTGCACATTTAGATATTCTTGTATAAAAAGTTAGATTGGTATATTATCAAATTGACAAATAAATTAATTTGTATATTTACTCAATACATTTGATGTCTTCCGAAAAGCATTTCGGGCATTTCAAATTGGTACCAATACCTTTGAATGTCTTACTGCAATTGTTGCATATATATAGATGCGGTTCCATTCCACCTTCGAGTTCTACACCGAACGAATCACCTACGCTGCACATTTTACCTCCATATTATTTATCTTACAGGCAAGAAGCGAGCCAACCCGCCTGCATATCTCAAGTTCCTCTTCCCCGGGCATCCTTTTTATACATAAATCCTCTATCATCTCAACACGGTATGATCTCAATTGTTTATTGATCGCCTGTATAGCTTCAAGACCCCACCCATAAGACCCGAAAGCAAGCCCGATTTTCCCGGCCAGGTCAACATCAGCCAGTTCATTCAGGAATTTTTGCACGGAAGGCATCATCGCATCACGATAATTCGGGGAACCGATGGCAATGGCATCTGCATCAATGAGATGGTTCTTTTCAGCAAAAGATACATTTTCCACTATGGTTTCAACACCTTCCGCTTTTGCACCTTCTTCTATAGCCTTAGCTATCCTTTCAGTATTATGTGACCCTGTGCCATAGATAATTACAAGTTTTGGCATGTTCCTACATATTTTTAATTATCATTCGTGGTATTTGTACTTTACCAATTATGATTTTAAAACTTGTTATTTCTGTTTATCCAGTGATTTGACCGTAACATTTTTTTATCCCATGTCATATATGGAGCCAGGAGAAAATATGTTAAAAAAAATAGCTGTTTTATTATTCTTAGTAATAATAGTTTTTGTTTCAGGCTGTACTGATACAACTGTTGATCCGGTAAATAATACCGATCAGGTCAAATCCGAACAAATCCCTACTATCAATTTGCCTACAGGTTTTACATACATGGCAACACTTGAAACAAATATTACACGTGGCAATTTCTCAAAAAAAGCTATTGAGGGAGTTTACAGGACAGATACCGGAGAAGATATATATATTGATGTTTTCAAATCGGAGTCTCCAGAAGCTGTCATGGAAGAATATAAGGCTACATATAAGGATGAAGGTTATGAGCCATTCACCGAGATCTACTTTAATGGTCACAAGGCAACAAAAGTTACGACTCAGTTCATAAGTGATGGAAGGCCAGCCAATAAGTATAGAATCATCTGGACAACCAAAGATTCAATGATCAACGTCGGGTCATCAACCGATGCCCAAAAAGCGATCAACCTGGCTACAGCAACCAACAGTTAAAGAAGGTTCATCATCTTGTGCGTTTGCCCGATAGCACGCACATCTTTTAATTTTTCGCCTGCAAAATCCATCAGTTCAAACAATAGTGATGAAGAGACTTTTTTATCTGAAGTTACAGGCTGAAGGATAAAAGGGATATTATCATCAATTGATCTGACACCTTCGATAGCAGGTGATAATGACTGTTTTGTAGTCTCTGGCATGATTATTACTTTTACAAACGTCTTTGCAGCCTCATTCAGAATGGAAATCGTCTCAAGCTCATTTTTCAAAAGTTGCGAATAATGGTCAGTACAATCATGTTCAGGCAATTTAATGTCGCATGATGCTATTGTGATAATATCCTTTAATTCCCGCGCTTTTTCAGGAAAGCCGGAATTAGTTTCAAGGTATAAAGGATATTCCAGGCCAAGCGTCCTGATAAAATCTGCATGCAGCAGCGGTTCCCCGCCTGTCAGGCTGACATGTTTTGTTGAGGATGTCCATAATTTCCGGATAAAATCTGCAACCTCTTCCCTGTAAAGCGGTGTTTGTGCCAGGGTAAATTTTCCGCTTCCTGCATAAGTCTCAATCCTGCAGGAGCCTGAAATGTCACGTGTTTGTGGCGTGTCGCAGTAAGAACAGTGGAGCTGGCATTTTTCAAACCTGACAAAAACCTGGCGCATGCCTGCATAAGGACCTTCGCCCTGGATGGAATTGAATATCTCGTTTATGTACGCAGGCATTAATACCAATATTATAGTATTACAACTATTTTATTTGAGTTATTTTACAAAATCAATGCCGTATTTGGCCGTAGAAATATTTCCTTTGGTATTCTTGCCAAGAATCTGCGGTGATGTAACACCTGTAACAACGACCATTGTGCGTACGACATTTTCAAGATCAGGATCAACCATTGCGCCCCATATCAGCCTTGCCTTGGGATCAATGCGCGTATAAAGCTCATTCACCACACTTTCAGCTTCAGCTATGGTCATATCCGGCCCTCCGACTACATTTACAAGTGCGCCTGATGCGCCTGATACATCAACATCAAGGAGGGGGCTCCTTAACGCCCTCTGGACGGATTCCAGTGCTTTGTTCTCGCCTTCGGCTTCACCAAGACCTATCATTGCAACGCCACTCTTTTGCATAATAACCCTGACATCAGCAAAATCAAGATTCACAAGACCGGGTTTTGTGATCAATTCGGTTATTCCTTTTACTGAGCGCATAAGGACTTCATCACATACTTTAAAAGCTGTCTGCAAAGGAAGATGAGGGACAACTTCAAGCAATTTGTCATTCGGGACTACTATTACGGTATCTACGGCATCACGCAGACGCTCAAGCCCTGCTTCAGCATTATCCATGCGGATTTGTCCTTCGACTGAGAATGGAAGTGTTACAACAGCTATTGTCAATGCCCCGGCATCACGCGCAATTTCTGCAACAATAGGCGCAGAGCCTGTTCCTGTTCCTCCGCCAAGCCCGCATGTTATGAAAACAAGATCTGCATTCCCCACAGCTTTTTCAATCGCAGGTTTTGATTCCTGGGCTGCATCCTGCCCTATCTGCGGCAGGCTTCCGGCGCCAAGCCCTCTGGTCCTGTTTCTCCCGATAAGGATCTTCTTTTTAACCTGGATATTTAATAAATGCTGCGCATCAGTGTTGATAGCGTACAGCTCCGCCCCGATTATTCCCTCATCGGAAATTCTCTGGATCGTATTAGAGCCAGATCCACCACATCCTATGACAACAATATTTGTCTTTAATTCCTTTAATATTTCCAGTAGTTCCTTGTCCGTATCCCCAATTACTGGCATTGGAGATTCGCCTGCTCTTGATATTGCCTCTTTGATTATTGATTCCATGCTTCTTCTCCATCGTTTATTAATTTAATGGCTCTTTTATTTGTTTCATATACCATCTCTGGATTTATAGTTTTTCCGTCTATTATCACGGATTCACCCCGGGCCAGCCTCCCATACAACTGCATATCCACAACCCCAAGTGATTTAGCCAATTCCGGGCTGAACTTCCTGTCAGATATTTGCAGTATTCCCTTTTCCAGAGAGACATCATAATTTTTTTTAATAATTTCCACGCATTTATCCCTTAACTCTTCTGCAGCCAGCCTGGCGCATGAATCATCAATCCCGATAAGGATATGAGCAAATCTTCCATCTTCATATTCGATATAGGCCATATTATGGTCAGAGAGGAAAGCCTTAAGGCCATTCTTATCAAGTTTTTCCGCTTCGGATAAAAGTGCAGGATTGATCTTTGCGATCTTGACCCCCGGGCAGATGCATGTCTGGCAGGAGGATAGAGCACATTTTATCCCGTCAGTGATCACGGGTTTCCCGGAAGGGCATATCTCCTTGACTCTTTTTCGCAGCTGCATGCAAAATTCCCAGGGTACCCCGTCCATTTCCCTGATGTCGCTTTCCTTTAACACTTCAAAACCGCAGGCTTCAATCATTTTACTTAGCTTCTCACGCTGCTCACCCTTCATGGATTTCCGGTCAATATATGCAAAATCAGCTCCGCTTCTCACAAAGGCCTGGTGTATCATGGTCTCATCCAGTTCATCAAGGGCATACGAGGGAAAAATATGGCCGAAAGTGACATCAGTAGAAAGGATCAGCGAAGTTTGTCTTGGCGCGTAATGCGTACCTCCGAAACCCACAGCTACAGGTGAATCACTATCTTTAAAAAGAAGTATGGCTTCCGCAACTATCCGCCCTGCAACTTCGTCAAGCCACTGGCCTATGCTGCTTCCCACTTCAATAAAAACAGACGGAGTGTCAAGGTCGCTCGGACCATGATGCGTACACTCCAGAGTAATTTCATAATCTTCATTTCCTGCAAGGATTTTCAGCGAGCGAAGCAGTGACCTGACAGCCTGGGGGGCAGCGGCTGAAAGTTTCCGGGGAGTTCCCCCGAATTTTGCCTCATTAACATTACCTGTAGAATGTACAGTAAGAATAGCACGTAAATCTTTGCTTCTATGTTTGGAAGCAAATATCATAAGTGATGCAGGATAACCCAACCCGGCTAACTTTTTATCCAGGCCATCCTGGGAAATCAGGGATTCTTCTATTTCCACTATCCTGAAATTCTTATACTCAAAAACTAAAATACTTTCTTCGGATGATATATTATTCCATTTTCGAAGGGAGAAAAGGCAATTCTTAATATTCTGGCTTGCCCTGTCCTGGCTTGAACAGACGATCGTGACTTTTGGTTCACCTTTCAAAACACTGCCTTCTACAAATCCGGTATATGAAAAAAATTAATCAAAGTCGCTGCCAGTGACCAACTTCTTATCAACAATTGCATAATCTTTGGCGGCCCTTACTGCTTCGAATGGTATTAATACATAATTATTCTGTTTCTTGTATTTTGATAGATCTATATTATTTGTTGGTTTTACGACAAGATATACCAGAGATCCGCCCTGCATATCCATTACAACATCGGTAGCATATCCCAGTTCTGACCCGTCAGTAAGCATTACTCTCTTATTAGCTAAGTTTTTTGCAAGTATTTTTGCCATAGTAATCCCTTCATGAACCTTTCTCCAATAATGGGTTCATATGCTTTTTTCACCTGTAACCTATATAAGACTTCTGTTCCTGTTTTGTCCCGCCTTTAAATTGCCCCTGAAGTTTCTGGTAATATTCTATCATATCTTCAGCAAGAGCAGGCCTCACTTTCTTAAGAGCTTCACGGAAATGTTTCATTTCCACGATATCCGTATCGAAATTCTCCCTGAGAGCAAGCATTACAGCTTCCCTGCACAGGGATTCGATATCAGATCCCACATAATTTTCCGTAAGATCCGCAAGTTCTTCAATATCAACGTTATCGGAAAGATGACCGTTTTTCAGGTTTTTAAGATGGATATTGAATATATCGATCCTTCCGGTCCTTGTCGGGGGACCTATAAAGACAAGCCTGTCAAACCTGCCTGAACGTATCAGGGCAGGATCTATTATCTCAGGCCTGTTAGTCGCTGCAATAACTACCACATTCTTTAAGACCTCTATTCCATCAAGTTCTGTGAGAAGCTGGTTGATCACCCTTTCTGATGTCTTTGAACCATATTCAGTGCCGCGGATAGGGGCGATAGCATCAAGTTCGTCAAGAAAAATTATTGCCGGCGAAACCTGGCGCGCTTTCTTGAACACTTCACGTATTGCTTTTTCTGATTCCCCGACCCATTTGGACAGGAGCTGCGGGCCGCGTACACTTATGAAATTGGCAGAACTTTCATTGGCCACTGCTTTTGCCATAAGCGTTTTTCCAGTACCCGGAGGGCCGTAAAGGAGTATTCCCCTTGGCGGACGGATGCTCATTTTCTGGAATCTCTCAGGGAATTTTAATGGCCATTCCACTGCTTCTTTTATTTCCTGCTTGGCGTCATCAAGACCCCCGACATCATCCCAGACAACATCTGGCACTTCGATCATTACTTCCCTCATTGCCGAGGGTTCAACTTCCTTTAATGCCTCTTCAAAATCGTCAGCCGTTACCTGCATGCTTTCCAGCATTTCACGGGGGACGATCTCTTCAAGTTTTATCCGGGGGAGATATCTTCTTAGCGCCTTCATGGCCGCTTCCTTGGCAAGCGCCGAAATATCCGCACCTACAAACCCATGCGTCCTGCTGGAGATATATTCAATGTTCACTTCATCGGAAAGCGGCATACCTCTTGTATGTATCTGGAAAATCTCGATCCTGTCAGGCCTGTCCGGGACTCCGATCTCTATCTCGCGGTCAAATCTTCCGGGTCTGCGAAGCGCGGGGTCAATAGCATCAATGCGGTTTGTTGCACCGATCACCACCACCTGGCCTCTTTCTTCCAGCCCGTCCATCATTGTAAGGAGCTGCGCGACCACGCGCCGCTCGACTTCACCTGTTACTTCTTCCCTTTTAGGGGCAATGGAGTCCAGTTCGTCAATGAATATAATAGAAGGCGCAGCTTTGTTTGCCTGCTCGAAGATCTCACGAAGCCGCTGCTCGCTTTCCCCGTAATATTTACTCATAATCTCAGGACCAGCAATAGAGAAAAAATTGGCCCCGGATTCATTTGCTACTGCTCTTGCAATGAGTGTTTTCCCGGTTCCGGGAGGACCGTGCATCAAAACGCCTTTTGGCGGCTCGATACCCAGTCGTTCAAATACTTCAGGGTGTTTCATCGGGAGTTCTATCATCTCACGCAGGCGCTGGATCTCATCGCCCAGGCCCCCTATGTCTTCATAAGTGATCCCTGTCCCTGTTACATCAAGAACAACAGGTTTTTCCCTGAGTTTTATTTCTGTCTTATCAGTAACTAAAATGATACCTTCGGGTTCGGCTTCGATAGCGATAAGAGGTATTGCCTGCCCTGTAACGACCCTTCCCAGGAACGGATGTGCCATCGTACTCATTACAGGGATGATATCCCCTTTGCTGATGGGGCGTTTCATGATCTGGCGTTTTACCATTTCTTCAGCATCCCCGCCGAATTGTATGGACGTTCCTTCAGGCGGCGCAAGAACTACCTTTTGTGCAGGCTGGACATTCGCTTTTCTCAGTTTGATGGTGTCACCGATACCAACCCCTGCGTTTTGCCGTATAAAACCGTCTATACGAATGAGATTTTCTTCCCAGTCATTCCGGTCAGCGCGCCAGACTTTTGCAGCCGTTGATTTTTTCCCTTCTATCTCAATTATGTCACCGGGTATAAGCTGCATGACCATCAGGGTATGCGGGTCAAGCCGCGCTATTCCTCTTCCTGAATCATTCGGATATGCTTTTGCAACCGTAAGTTGTTTGCCGTCTTTTTCGTCCATTTTTATATCCCCTCAGATATATTCCTTCTCAGATATTTTCTTGATATATTTTATCAGGTTATCTAATTGTATCACATGGATAAAAATATATGCCAGAGGTTTTAAGGGTTTTAAAGAAATAGTGCGGTGGGTATCTGCATGGTTAAATGCTCTTACTGTTTTTTTGATTTCTCTAAGGATAGATTTTAATTTCCGTTGCCGTTCCTGGTTTCAATCCCTCTGAGGGCTGATTTTAACAACTGGAGTAAACACAGTGAGTACAATATATCTCAAGTTTCAATCCCTCTAAGGGCTGATTTTAACAATATAAATATAACCAATACTTCGCTTGTATTTAATCTTTCAATCCCTCTAAGGGCTGATTTTAACTCGGGGAATGCAACGGCAGGGACAATCAACTTTAATCTTTCAATCCCTCTAAGGGCTGATTTTAACTCCAGATTATGCTACTATGAATTCTAGCTATTTATCCTTTCAATCCCTCTAAGGGCTGATTTTAACGGCAGATACTTCAACTCATGGGAAACTGGAATTAATGACTTTCAATCCCTCTAAGGGCTGATTTTAACTATACGGAATCTCTGACCCTTATCGTTTTCTGCAAGCCTTTCAATCCCTCTAAGGGCTGATTTTAACTTCGTTCAGCCGTCCAATATCCGTTTGGGTGATGTATGTTTCAATCCCTCTAAGGGCTGATTTTAACTTTATCAGAACAATATAGAGGAAGAATACCACATAATAAGTTTCAATCCCTCTAAGGGCTGATTTTAACTATTAAGGTTTTAATAATTGTATAACTGTAGGTGTTGTTTCAATCCCTCTAAGGGCTGATTTTAACTATTTCTCTGCTATTTTGTTTACATATATTGTATCTTGTTTCAATCCCTCTAAGGGCTGATTTTAACACCAGAAGACATTCCAAATATTAAAGTGTGTGTATTGTTTCAATCCCTCTAAGGGCTGATTTTAACAAAAGTTGATCAGTCTTTCATAGACCAGGAGTTTGCCGTTTCAATCCCTCTAAGGGCTGATTTTAACATCACCAGATACCCCTGTAACTTACATCACTACTGAGTTTCAATCCCTCTAAGGGCTGATTTTAACTGGGATTTAGACGGAAAAGGGGAAGCGGTCGTATTGAGTTTCAATCCCTCTAAGGGCTGATTTTAACATAGAATGTGAACGTCTTCAGGGATTTCCCGATGATGTTTCAATCCCTCTAAGGGCTGATTTTAACCAAGAAACTGGTCATCTTTTTAACTTTGAGGCAACTCCGTTTCAATCCCTCTAAGGGCTGATTTTAACGACTATTATCCTCTTCCGGAAGTTGGCGCGGTAAAACGTTTCAATCCCTCTAAGGGCTGATTTTAACGGAGAATGGAGTGACATGAATGTTGAAATAGCTGCGTTTCAATCCCTCTAAGGGCTGATTTTAACCGATGTCGGGCGCATGTACAATGAAGGCGTGCTTACAAGTTTCAATCCCTCTAAGGGCTGATTTTAACCAGCTATAAGGGCGGACGGTTCGAGTGTCTACAAAAGTTTCAATCCCTCTAAGGGCTGATTTTAACTCGGTCAAGAAATATTCGATAGCTGACATCAATGTAGTTTCAATCCCTCTAAGGGCTGATTTTAACGAAGGAAATGGGAAAAGGAGTATTTTGAGATAGGGTCGTTTCAATCCCTCTAAGGGCTGATTTTAACTTGCTTGCTAATCGACGCTTTGGAGATATAATTCTGGTTTCAATCCCTCTAAGGGCTGATTTTAACAGAGAAGGAAAATCAGTATTTATTAAGGTGTTATAAGTTTCAATCCCTCTAAGGGCTGATTTTAACCTATTTGAGTGTAAAACCTATCAATATCATGGGTAATGTTTCAATCCCTCTAAGGGCTGATTTTAACAAGCCATCACATCTTTTGAAGAAACATAGTTTCTTGTTTCAATCCCTCTAAGGGCTGATTTTAACAATATGAGGTTGTGGGTGTAGTATGATTGGGACAGTAGTTTCAATCCCTCTAAGGGCTGATTTTAACATTTCATTATATATTCCTATGTAATTATCCAATGTTCGTTTCAATCCCTCTAAGGGCTGATTTTAACTTAAAGTGGTCCAATCATTCCCTTTGTTGTTTTCTTGTTTCAATCCCTCTAAGGGCTGATTTTAACCTAATATATGCATTGAAAAATGAGTGTATAATCACGTTTCAATCCCTCTAAGGGCTGATTTTAACTATTCATCTCTTTCAGCGCTTTGCCATCCGAATCGAGTTTCAATCCCTCTAAGGGCTGATTTTAACGTGAAATTTCCGCTTTTGAATGGCACGATTGACTTAGTTTCAATCCCTCTAAGGGCTGATTTTAACACGAAACACGAAATAGAACAACTCAATGCCGAAATGTGTTTCAATCCCTCTAAGGGCTGATTTTAACTTAAAGTGAATGATCCCGATATGATTATAGCTCACAAGTTTCAATCCCTCTAAGGGCTGATTTTAACGAATCTCTACTGGTGTCTTTCCAAAGTCTACTTTAGAGTTTCAATCCCTCTAAGGGCTGATTTTAACGTTCGTAAAGATTAATTCGAGTAGTCAGGATTAATAGTTTCAATCCCTCTAAGGGCTGATTTTAACATGACGTATTTGAAAGCACAACTCCAGAAGATATTTTGTTTCAATCCCTCTAAGGGCTGATTTTAACATTCGCCACCTCTCAGTGTGTTATATGAGTTGGGTGTTTCAATCCCTCTAAGGGCTGATTTTAACTATCAATTCGATAAAAAAGAATATATAAAACTCATGTGTTTCAATCCCTCTAAGGGCTGATTTTAACAGCCTTCACCTGCCCAACCACCTTTCTGTTATTTTAAGTTTCAATCCCTCTAAGGGCTGATTTTAACTGAAGACTCCGAGCCAGCATAGACCTTATTAGTAAGGTTTCAATCCCTCTAAGGGCTGATTTTAACTAAACTGACCATCACTCTATTTTCGCATTCTGCTCTCGTTTCAATCCCTCTAAGGGCTGATTTTAACGGTTTGTATTTATTGAAGTAATCTGATGGGAGCCATGTTTCAATCCCTCTAAGGGCTGATTTTAACTTAATTTCGGTGTCCACTATTAGTGGTTTTGTTCGCAGTTTCAATCCCTCTAAGGGCTGATTTTAACTTGTTGGTAATGGTGTAAGATTTACTTCTAAAAAAATGTTTCAATCCCTCTAAGGGCTGATTTTAACGAAATAAACATATTTACGTCATATCCATGTATAGAAGTTTCAATCCCTCTAAGGGCTGATTTTAACAAGAGGTAGAAAAATGTCAATAGACAAAACAAAATAGTTTCAATCCCTCTAAGGGCTGATTTTAACACCATTAAACATATCAATATGATGGGTAATAGAAAATGTTTCAATCCCTCTAAGGGCTGATTTTAACGAAAATAGGCGAGTTCACAATTAATCAGGCAGTACAGATGTTTCAATCCCTCTAAGGGCTGATTTTAACTATAAAATGAATTGCAGAGTATGCAATATTGAGTTAAGTTTCAATCCCTCTAAGGGCTGATTTTAACATGCCATGTCCGTAAGTCAATCGAACCGTTTAGTAAGTTTCAATCCCTCTAAGGGCTGATTTTAACAAGGATACAAACTTGTCTGATCGACTACATTTAATATGTTTCAATCCCTCTAAGGGCTGATTTTAACGAGGAAATGTATTTTCTGTAATAATGAAGCATATGAAGTTTCAATCCCTCTAAGGGCTGATTTTAACAGAAGTTAGCTCAGGAGAAGCCCCATGCCTTTAGGCGTTTCAATCCCTCTAAGGGCTGATTTTAACGCCTGGTTGTTAACTCCAAAATTAGCAACAATGACATGTTTCAATCCCTCTAAGGGCTGATTTTAACCCTCCCCCCAGAGGAACCACAGTAAGGGTAACTTCGTTTCAATCCCTCTAAGGGCTGATTTTAACTAAGTGTACGTGCTACCTACTTGATACAAACATTGTTGTTTCAATCCCTCTAAGGGCTGATTTTAACGGATGATAATTGATGGATTTATTGCAGTCATTACCAAGTTTCAATCCCTCTAAGGGCTGATTTTAACCGACATAATAGCTACAGCCGCGGAACCATCTATCATGTTTCAATCCCTCTAAGGGCTGATTTTAACTTTTTTGCTTTTTTGTGTTCTGTCCTCGCATACCTTGTTTCAATCCCTCTAAGGGCTGATTTTAACAATAAAAATATTAGTTTTGATATGGATACAAAAATAAGTTTCAATCCCTCTAAGGGCTGATTTTAACTTCTTTAGTATGAACAGATTGAACAGATTGATCAGAGTTTCAATCCCTCTAAGGGCTGATTTTAACTATTAATCAATAACCCTGCCGAAAAAAGCATTGCTTGTTTCAATCCCTCTAAGGGCTGATTTTAACAACTACTTCGTTTCGATTCCTTGGTAAATATGTTATGTTTCAATCCCTCTAAGGGCTGATTTTAACCAACGAAATTACCCAGTACATTCCAGGTATCTGCCGTGTTTCAATCCCTCTAAGGGCTGATTTTAACATTGCCAAGTCCCAATCAAATGTATGAGATGTTACACGTTTCAATCCCTCTAAGGGCTGATTTTAACTCTGTAGGTCTCCGTATCAATCCCCTTGATACGGAAATGTTTCAATCCCTCTAAGGGCTGATTTTAACTACGCCATGTGAAATGACAATCTCTTTGATTTCGGTGTTTCAATCCCTCTAAGGGCTGATTTTAACAGTTCAGGGTTTGCTTATGGGAACAATACCGCCCGGGTTTCAATCCCTCTAAGGGCTGATTTTAACGGCGTATTCAAAGTATGCCGATATTGAAGTTATACAGTTTCAATCCCTCTAAGGGCTGATTTTAACACAGGCATATGGCAGCGATCGAACGAAGCCTGACGCGTTTCAATCCCTCTAAGGGCTGATTTTAACTATACAATAACATTCGCAATATAAGTCCCGAACTCCCGTTTCAATCCCTCTAAGGGCTGATTTTAACTATGCCTGCCTCATAGCTGCCGTTACGAATTGCTTGTTTCAATCCCTCTAAGGGCTGATTTTAACCAAATCAGGAGTACGACGTTGATATTCCTGTAACGACGTTTCAATCCCTCTAAGGGCTGATTTTAACTGTGTCTGAAGAGAAGAATTTCACATGGGAAACAGAGTTTCAATCCCTCTAAGGGCTGATTTTAACAAGACGCTATCCGTATAGAACAAGAGACTTGAAGACAGTTTCAATCCCTCTAAGGGCTGATTTTAACGCAGACCGATAGCGGTTTAGGTGAATCGGAGCATGCGGAGTTTCAATCCCTCTAAGGGCTGATTTTAACGGCCGGGATGAACAAACAGCGTGCCCTTGAGGACTATGTTTCAATCCCTCTAAGGGCTGATTTTAACTGGATTATGTTCCGAATTTGGACATATCAATTTTTCGTTTCAATCCCTCTAAGGGCTGATTTTAACCTCTTTCAATTTGAGATAAACTTGATATTGCTTTTAAGTTTCAATCCCTCTAAGGGCTGATTTTAACAAGGCTTTTTTGTTGACCATTTTCTTCATGTTTCCCAGTTTCAATCCCTCTAAGGGCTGATTTTAACTCAAACGATTATCTGAGCATTACTGGTATCAACCGTGGTTTCAATCCCTCTAAGGGCTGATTTTAACTATTCTGAAATCTCCTCTAACACCTTCTGCCGCTGTGTTTCAATCCCTCTAAGGGCTGATTTTAACCGGACATTTTTATAGTTATCTGACGAAACAAGAGATAGGTTTCAATCCCTCTAAGGGCTGATTTTAACCCGGAATTTGAGGTGCGTCGTTGCCAATGTTGGAAATGTTTCAATCCCTCTAAGGGCTGATTTTAACGATCATGATGCGTACCCCTTATAAACCACGACCAACCGTGTTTCAATCCCTCTAAGGGCTGATTTTAACGCGTCTTTCTATCGCTTCCCTGTCTGTTTTACGGAGGTTTCAATCCCTCTAAGGGCTGATTTTAACTGCATACCTGTTGTACAGTAAGATATCAGGTGATATGTTTCAATCCCTCTAAGGGCTGATTTTAACGGGAACGTGGGTAACAGCTCTTCGGGCTATCGTTATTGTTTCAATCCCTCTAAGGGCTGATTTTAACTCTTTACGGGTTTTTTGCCGAATGATGCCAACATTTGTTTCAATCCCTCTAAGGGCTGATTTTAACTATTCCACGTTCTTAGGTCAATCGAACCGTTTAACAGGTTTCAATCCCTCTAAGGGCTGATTTTAACAGATTCCACAATAAATTGATCAACCATGAAATTATTGTTTCAATCCCTCTAAGGGCTGATTTTAACGCGCATAAGCAGTAAAAGATATTTCATCCTCATACCGGTTTCAATCCCTCTAAGGGCTGATTTTAACCAAAAGGACAGCGATAGCGGGGTTATCCTTTGTTTCGTTTCAATCCCTCTAAGGGCTGATTTTAACTATCGGCGATAGCGTCAGCAGCAGGCGGTATACTGCGTTTCAATCCCTCTAAGGGCTGATTTTAACTCATTTGTAGCCGCGCTTGCGTCGAATCCTTGAGGTGTTTCAATCCCTCTAAGGGCTGATTTTAACCCTATCAATTATTGTTTCCATGTCCTCACCTTTAAGCGTTTCAATCCCTCTAAGGGCTGATTTTAACTGTCACGGGTGAATTGATATGCTTCAAGTATATCGGTTTCAATCCCTCTAAGGGCTGATTTTAACCATATAAATTACCGTATATAAATCAGCGGAATGAATGTTTCAATCCCTCTAAGGGCTGATTTTAACGGGATATGACCAGGAGCACGCGGACAAGTTAACAGAAGTTTCAATCCCTCTAAGGGCTGATTTTAACACGATGACAACGACGGAGATGGGAAAAGGAGGATTTGTTTCAATCCCTCTAAGGGCTGATTTTAACACGCTGTTGTCCTGGTATGAAGGAAGGTGATAAATTAGTTTCAATCCCTCTAAGGGCTGATTTTAACTTATGCCTGCCTCATAGCTGCCGTTACGAATTGCTTGTTTCAATCCCTCTAAGGGCTGATTTTAACCAAGCTTTTTCCAGCCGAATTTTCAGGTGAATCTCTTGGAAAAATAGACTATTTTTTCAGGTATTGTCTATTGATTTTCTCTCAAATCTAATTAGAACTCATTCCACAAAAACCTTTGCAAAAATAGAATTTATTATCGTGCATCTTGGGTTTTGTATTTCCTTTATAAAGATCCACGACTTTTTCAGGAATCCCTCATATTATCGTTGTTATCTCAGCTTTCTTCGTCCCGATCTCATCAATAGCAAGATACTTCCTGTCTTTCGTTTTGTAGCAAATGACATTATCCACTGATTCATCGATCACATCCTTGAGACCATTCATAACCTTCATGTATTCAGCCTCTGTTAGTTCACCTTCCAGCACGCTGTTCTGCACCCAATTCAGATACTGCTTCAGGTAAACCCTTACCTTATTCACTCTTTCAATCCCGACATCATAAACGATTATTACGTACAGGGTTACCACCACATAATCAGCGGCTTATAGTCCTTTTCACCGAGGCAGTGCTTCACCAGTTTATATAACTCAAGTCTTATGAGCCGCTTGAATGAAACGTTTTGTTCCAATCCCCTGTGCTTGATGGTTGTGGAAAGCTTCTCATTATATTCTGTCAGGAACAATTTTTTCCCTTTCTCACTGAGCAGCATATCCCCGATTTCGCCCCTGAAACAATCATCATCAAGCATGTTCTTATTCACAAGCTTCAGGATGATCCTGTCGATAATAATGGGCTTGAAAATCTCGCTAACATCAAGAGCAAGCGAGAATCTTCGCTCAAAAGGCTCATGGAGGAAAGAAATGGTGGGATTAAGCTGGGTATTGTATATCTCAGAAAGGGTGGTTGTGTACATCAGGGAATTCCCGAAACTGATGAGTGTGTTCATCCTGTTCTCCGGGGGCATCCTTGACCGTTTGATTATCTTATAATTCTCAGGGAATATTTCATCAAGCGCCGTATAATACAGGTTCCTTATCCGCCCCTCCACATTCATGACTTCGGGGATGGTTTCTGTCCCTGGCAATCTTGCTATCTCGGATTCGATCCCGCCGATATGCGTTTCCAGGCTTTTATTATCACGCGCATAATAGTTAAGGTTGCGCAGAATGTTGCCGCATGCGCCTTCCACAAAACATTTCGCAAGGATCAGCCTCTTTGCGCTGTCAAGATAATTCGATGTCTGTTTCACTGTCAGGTCACCGCTTATCAACGTTTCGCGCGGGTAGAAAGACCCTTCATAAAAACCATAATAATTAAAGAAATGTATGGGTATCCCGCTCTTTGCAAGGTAATCCACTACACCGGAGGAAAAACTTAGCCGCCCGTATGCGTATATTGAATAAATCTTATTTACCGGAAGGGCGCGTTTTGTGTTATCGTTCTCGAAATATACGGTATTCTCATGCCTTGTGAGGCCTCCGTCCTGGGTAATATAGTAATCTTCCTTCATACTTCATCTCCGAAACAAAATTCATAATAAGCGCATTTCGGGCATATCCTGGTCTTCTCAGGCACGGGCATTCTTCCCATCGCGATCTTCCTGATATCATTTATCACATTTTCCATATCGGATTCATCCTTTCCAAGAAGAGTTATCTCTTCTTTCTTGCTAACGAGGGGGTAATTTATCTCCCCGGTGGCCTGTATGCCTTTTGATTTGAGATAATACAGGTAATACAGCATCTGCCAGCGGTGCGCCTCTTCCATGCTTTTTGTCTTCTTTATTTCATGGAGAACAATGGTATCTCCCTTCCTGATGAAATCGATGCTTATCGTCTGGTCAATGGTGATCTCTTTTGAGTCGCGCTTATAGCGGTCTTCATGCAGCTGTTTCCCGATATTCACATTGTCATGATCCTTCTCAAGTGTGATGTTGTGCGAGAATAACCAGAGTTTTGTATGACATATGAAATAGTATGTTACTTTAACGCCAGTGATGCGCATGGCTCCGGCTATTATGTCGTCAGGTTGCGCTTTTTCTTCTTTTTTCAACGTTGGATTTGATATTGCCATCCTGCTCCGGTATATTCATATTATTTTTACAAATATTTATAATGTTATGCTGTTTAAGCGATTCCAAATACTCATTCCACTTGCAACGTAATGATAGGATACGGATTAATACTGCGCCTCATCACCGCCAGCTTTTGACTTGGAAGGAATATGGGCAGGTCAGTGGCGCGTGCTGAAAAGCGGTGCTATTTCTGTGTTATCGGAAAGTATAATTATTGTGCAATAAATTTCTGGCGCTTCGCGGAGGCATAGGCAACCCAAATGCGAAATATATTCCTGAGAATATTATCAACGGCGCCGGGGTTGCCACCCCAGAACCCCGGTGAGGCGCCGCCGATGGCGGGGTTTATAAGATATCAACCGGTTGCTTATGGCAGGAACATATTCGCGGAAGAAAAATGGATGCGGTGGGGGCAGGATCGTATTTTTGTGGATTTGGAAGCAGTTATGCAAACGCTTATAATAAAAGAACTAAAATTAGTTATTATGACAGTAGCTGCAAAAACCATCAAAACAGAGATACAATTACCTGTTGATATTTTATATTCACTTGGTATCGATAAAACTCGTATTGAATATTTTGTGAAGAAGAATTTCCTGCTGGAACTTTACAGGGAAGGGAAGATATCTCTTGCCAAAATGGCGGCTTTGCTTGGAGTGAGTCGAACCGAGATGCTGGGGATCATGAAAGATTCGAATATCCCTTTGAACTATGGGATTTCGGAACTCAATGAAGATATTGAAACTGCGAAAAGAATGGGAATATAGCATGATGCTGGAAGGTTATGGGAATGTGGGGAGTTCCGATAGCGGCGCTATATCTGTGTTATTAAAAATATAATTACTTTATGATAAATTTCCAGCGCTTTGCGGAGGAAGAAGGAAATCCCCCAAATGTGAAATTCCAGAGAATATTATCAACGGCGCCGGGGTTACGACCCCAGAACCCCGGTGAGGCGCCGCCGATGGCGGGGTTTGGCATGAAATCATCTCTTGCATGGAATTACAACAATCCATACTTGCATTGTAGAATAAAATAATACGCCCGTCTCTTTTTATTGCGGGGTCGTCCGGAAGATGCGGGGGCAGAGTCCGCAAAGAGACCATTTGGGGGTGAAAATCGGAAAATAGAGACTATAGATCATAGTAAAAAAGTGCTTTCATGTCAGGAAAGGATTTTGAGGGGCAGCACAGATAATTTCCCGACATCTTTTTATATACTGAAACTTATTAATTGTTAGTTTATAGGCAGATTTTATGAATAGTGCATCTGAAGCAGCTCAACCGACAATAATAAGCCCGCATGTAAGAGGTGTAGAGACGGAAACATTTCTTATTTTATCTAAAATCTCAGAGGAAAAGGAATTGTTAAAAAGTATATTACAGAAATATAATGCAAAAAATCCAGAAACTATTGAAAAAATGATTGAGCAAGGTAAGATTGAGGAGCATCCGGCATATGAAGATTACCTTTCAGCGCTTTCTTATGAACATAATATAAAAGACCTCAAGAAGCTGCTGGATAATCTCGTAAAGAGAATATAATGCACAGGCTTTTTATTGTTGCTCAATGCGCGCAAGAGCATTTTTTGAATATTTTAAGCGAGGCACCAATAATTTATAGTGATAAGGTGAGACTTGTTTTTGTCGATGGCTCATATATGGACATAAGATACCCTGTTGATTCCAAATACTCATTCCACTGGCAGCGTGAAGATGAAATGATAAGGATTGATACTGCGCCCCACCATCGCAAGCTTTCGACTTTTCCAAGACACATGCATATCGGAAAGGAAGAGAATGTAGTTGAGGATTCGATTACTGAGATCGACAATACAATAGAGGAAAATGTGATGTGCGTACTGGCATTCGTGCGAAGTAAACTGGAAAAATAGCTGTTCATTCCCGGAAGAGATCGGGCGCAGGGCATCACTCCTTGGTAGATTATATAAATAATCTTAAATTAATTTCCGGAGCTACGCGAAAACCAAAACCGCAAATGAACTTACTATAAACAACTTTTGGCCAACATTATACGGCGCCGGGGTTGCGACACCAGACCCCGGTGCGCCGATGGCGGGGTTTAATATGAAATCAGCGGTTGCATTGTATAATATAATACAGGGCTGTTTTTATCCGCAAGAATCAGGGGGCATCACCGCAAAGCGCGAAGGGTTTGCCAAGAGATGGCGGCGCGGAAATTGATGAAAAATAGGGGGCGGGGAAAGTTTGATCGGAAGGGAGGGGCTTTCTCCATAATCAATATATTTACTATGTGATAAACTTCTGGTGCTTGGCGAAATAAGAAACCGCAGGCCGATGAACGTGGATCGGATACATGGGTAATATCTCGCGCTTGTTCGCTTCTGTTTACTGCGGCGCCGGCAGGGAGAATGTTGGAAGTGCAGAATCTCTAAAGGCTGCGCAGCGGGAAAAGCGAGGGTGTGGAGCATCTGGCTGGAACTATTCAAATTGCATCAATTTTATCACTTCACCTGTTGATAGTACTTTAATTGCAAACTGCTTTTTCAATAGTTTATCGTTAGACCAAATAACTCCGTTTAATTTCAGAGCAAGTGCAAAATACTGAACATCATTAGGGTCAGGGGATATTTTTTCTGCGTCGCTGAAAAATTCTGCAAACTCCTCAAATGAAACAAAATCAATTTCTTTTCCAAGAAAATTAAGTACTTTCCCAAGCTCTTCACTTGAAAGTCCAGTTTTCTTAAGTATCTCTCTGGAGTGTTTTTCAACTTCCACCATAAGAAATTCAGGAGCCACGAATTCAAATCTTTTATTTGCTCTATTCAAAATAAAAATATCAAATGTTTTCCCACCTTTGATAAGAACGGAAAAAACAACATTTGCATCAACAACAAGAAGCATTTATTCTATCGCTGAATCTTTAAATCTTTTTGCAAGTGACCTATTGACCTTTCTTCCGAGTTCCAACGCATCCTCTTCGTTCATCTTGCTTTTGGAAACAATGGATTTCAATTCACTCAATTCATTGACTTTCTTTTTAAGTAAATCCCTAGTGACTACATTCCAGTCTAATTCAAAGCTTGCCATTTTTCGCCAGAGTTCTTCAGGTATATTTACTTTTAATTCAGCCATATGTTATATTTTGATATTGTCTTATATAAGCATTATTGAAGAGCAGTAAGGGAGGACCGGAGGAGCATGGGCAATAAGTTCGCAAAGAAGAAGCGGCTGAGGATTGCGTTCTGGGGGCCCTTGGGTAAATGAAAAATTATATATAATGCCATTTATAATGAGTATTAGTGAGAAAATGGCGATAAGCGAACTGGATGTTGCAGCTTTCATTAAGCATAAAGATTTAAAGCTCGTTGGTGACAGATTGATAACTATCCCGAAAAAAAGAGAGAAAGGATTCTTACATATTGGCATGAATGATTTTAAATACGCAAAATATATTCTAGTGAACATTATCTTAACGGCGCCGGGGTTGCGACCCCAGACCCCGGTGAGGCGCCGCCGATGGCGGGGTTTAATATGAAAATCATTGGTTGCATTGCATAATATGATACAGAGCTGTTTTTATCCGCAAGAATCAGGGGGGCGTCACCGCAAAAAGCACAGGAGTCCGCGAAGAGGAGGAGGCGCGGGGATAAGGGAAGATGGATGTGGCGGAGGAGTGCATTTCCTTAATAAGAAGATGAGTTTTTTTTCAACTTTATATTATATTTTGATTTTCTTCATGTTCATTTATCAATAATCCCAATTCTGGATCATATTTTGCAGTTATAAAAGTCTTTTTGTCGAAATCAACCCGTCCTTCTTTGAGTAGTTTTTGAAATTGACCATTCGTTAATTGCAGACAATATTGCATGGCATCGAATAACTTTTTATTTCGGATACGGTCAAGATATTCCTGCCGATATTTTTCAGGAACTGCTTCTATGGAATTAAATAAATTATAAAAGTCTGATTCTCTTGTGTTTGAATTATTGAAAGGTACTATACTATCTATCATTTTTCTAAATGAAGTTTTCGTATCTTCAAATTCTTTTTGTTTATTGCCAAAACCATTAATATATATTTCATCGACTGCTTGATATAATTTATCTTCAAACAATAAGTCAATTTCACTGAGAACTTTTAAAGTTTTATTTACAATCATTTTATCATAGATATATCGATCATTTTCAGAACCTTTTGAAAAAACAAATACATCGCAAATGCCTTTGAGTGGTAATCCATCGCTATTTTTTCGTCTATTAATTCTTCCAAATCGCTGTATTAAAGCATCAATTGGAGCCGGTTCAGAGAAACATACATCATAATCAATATCAAGCGAAACTTCAATGACTTGTGTACCCACTAATAAATTCAGATTTTCAAGATTTTTTTCAATTGTTTCCCTGTCTTTCAAGATAAATCTACCATGCAACAAAGCAGATTCGGTAACTACATTTTTCAATTTATTATAAACATTCTGGGCTCTATTTACGGTATTACATACAACCAAAACTTTTTCTTTATTCTGCAATCTTTTTATTATTAGATCAATATTTGCAAGGATATCTCCATCGATTATCTTGCATTTATGGCGAAGGTATTTGCTCAATTCTTTTTTATCCATAAACATTTCATTCCCAATATGAAGATTATCTAAAAACATATTTTTCAGAAATGATGGCATCGTTGCAGACATTATCAATATTTTGGCATCATTCTCCTCTATCAAATACTCACACATAGATAATATCAATCCCGCTGTTTTGGCATCATAAGAATGTATCTCGTCAAAAATAAATCTCCCGCGGTACATTTCTAATAATCCCATCTCATATCCTTTCAATGAAAAGAAATGTTTTAAAATTTGAAAAGGTGTCATTACTTTATATGGACTATAAATTTTCTTAGATAAATTATGTATTCCTCTAAAATCACCATCATAGAACATCTTATATAAAAAATAAGACGCTTTTCCATGTAATAATGATACACAACTATCATCTGAATAATATGGGCTTAATTTAATCAACAATCGCCTATACATTGCATTTATACTCGCAGTGTAGGGTAAAACATAAAATATTCTATTTCCTAGTGTTTTATCGAGATTATTTGTAGCCCAAAATAGGGATGCTTCAGTTTTTCCAGAACCGGTTGGTGAAATAATAATCGCATTACCTTTAGTTGATAAACACTTTTCCTGAACACTCGTAACGGACTTAAAATTATATACATTACTCAAGCTTGGTAATGGTTTAAGAATCGTTTTTATCCCACTGGAAGCTAAATAATCACAAGAATTTATCATCCCTTTTCCAAATATCCCCATCTTTGATGAAAAATCCATTCTTTTCTTTTGTATTATTTCCTCCCATATCGACTTATCTTTCGATATATTCTCAATAAGATCGACTTTGCATTCTATTGTGCCTAATATTTTTTTAGAGATTTCTGGATATTTGGTTATTATTTCATTCAGTGCATTTATATTAGGTTTGATTTCCTCTAATCGTTCTTCATAACGAATACCCAAAAAATCGCTATCTTCAATATATTCTACTAATTTATTAATATCTTTGTGGTGAGTTAGTACTAATATCTTGACAAAATCGAGATTTTCTTTGTTCAGGCAATTAATAAGTGGTGTTGAAAGAATTTCATGCCTATACTTCCATTCTTCTCCTTTTGGAGATAATGATTTTTGAAAACCTTCTGCAGCCTTACCAAAATCATGAAAAAACAAAGCATCAAAAGTATCATTATAAAAAGAAGGATAATTTGTAAATTTTTGTAAGTCTGGATAAATATCCTTTAGCTGAGCGAAAATATTAAGACAATTATTTGTATGTTCTTCAAGTGATTCGCCATTACTTTTTGCTTTTATCGTTGAACTCATGCATATATACGCCCTTATTTAGCTCAGTATCATAGTATGCTCTTTCAATCAGTTGTTTTGATTCTACGATACAATAAGTTCTTACTTCAATTGGTTTTCTTTCAGCTTCATCTGTATAATCAGAGGGTAAAGCAACGATTTGTCCTGGCACTTTCCCATCGAAAAGTATCATTGTATTATATATTTCAACATTTTCTTTTGGAATCAAAGTCATTTCTTCTATCTTTGTTATCTTAGCTAAATCTGATTGTCTGCCAAGTAAAAGAGTGAAGTGCGGGTTCTCTAAATATTTTTTAAAACCTAAATCCGATATATATAATGTCAATATGCAATCATATAAAAATTCCCTATGTATTATATTGCTGCCAAGATATGAAACGGGTTTATTTTTATCCCCCCCACCGAACTCAAGAATCCGCTCCAGATCAACACCGCTTCCTTTAGATGTAAAATCATAACCAATGGATAAATCATAAACACTGACTTTTTCACCCTTTGCAGCGGAGAGCAAACCATATATCGTAGATATTGGAGGAATTTTATATGTAGGCTGATAAGATACCACAAACATAGGGTATCTAAATGAAGCTGTAATCGCCCGTATTTCAACACGAAGAACTTCCATATTATTCGCCAATAATTTTAGTATTTGTCAATATCTCCTCTATGAATTGATCAATTGCTTTAACTGGAGTCGTAATCACAACGTTAACTCCATCTGGCGCTTTGAAACTATCCAATTCTTTATCTTTATCTGATCCAAAGCCTGATAATTTACCGATATAGACTTTGCTCAATAGTGAATCCTTATAATCCTCCAACATTTCAGATAATGCATCGATATTGACCAATCCATTATCGTATTTATTGTGAGGCATTACATCCATGAATATATTATTGCCATTGTTCAATACCGCCAGCATAATTAACTTAGGAGTTACATCAGTGTGATGCAATGTCTGCATGGCACCACCATTCAAAAACTTCAGAGCTTTAATGGTATCAGAAATTCGCGTCTTCTTTTTTTCTAACGTAAGTACATATGTTTTTTCATCTTTTTTTAATCCATTTTTTTCATACTTTTCTGCGAGGTCTTTTGATAAGTTTTTGCTACCGGGTTTATCAATTATTGTAAATTTTCCGACTGAATCAATATCCAGCGCAAAAATACCTTTAAATATATTGCTATAAAATTGATGAGTGAAAAGTATTGGATCAGTTTCAAGTTTTCTCACTAATACACCAAAATCTGAAGTAGGTCTTATTGGAAATCCAATTAAAGGCGAGCATTTTAATGGAGATACTCTTGTAACAGTCACATTTTCCATCTTTAACTTATCTTTTTTATCTTTCTCTAAAGTTTCAATTTTTCTGGCGCTCATATACCCAAAAATATCGTCATCATCGTATTCCAATGGATCACCTTTCGTAACAGCTTGATTTTTTCCAATTTTTTCCACAGGTGAGCATTTCCATCCAAATTTATTTTCTAAAACCATTCTCCACCAGTATCTTAACGCCTGTGCTGAAACGTATGGTCTCATCCCTTCTGGAGATTGAATTACTTTTGTTGCTACTTCATTCTCGTTCGCTGCTCTCTGATCTATTCCTCGATTATTCAGCGCCGAAAATGGCGCATCAATTAAATAAGTTCCTATTATTGTTTTCATTCCTCATCACCTTTTGATTTTTCTTGTTCGACTTCATCGTTTACTACACTCGATAGAATATTATGCAATTTTTCGTATAACCTTATTATTATTAAATCCTGAACTTCTTTCCAATTGGAATAATCTTCAGGGATGATTATTGAGATATATTCTTCATATGTTATCATTGGTTGTTCCTTACCCAATTTTTGCCAATCCCTGAAAACTAATCTCAATTGATTTCTAAAAGTTGGTAAATCTCTGGCTGAAATAATATCGTTAATCCTCTTTTTATTTTTACTCTCTTCGATGCAGATGGCGATTTTATCAGCCAGATTTTTGATGCCCTCAATTCTCTGTTTATTCATATTTCTCACTAACTCCATATAATATTCAACTATAATCCACGGTAATGTAGGTTTCTTTTCGATATCATCTCTGAAAGCCCATAATATAGTTTCATTTTTTAATAAAGAATCATGAATCCTATTATAACTGATTTTCCAGACTGGAGAATCACTTTTTGTATCTGATTTTGCATAATGTTTTGAAAGTAAATCATACCAATTTTTTTTGTATTGAGGACTTGTCATTACATTGATAACAAACCTGAAAATATTATTCGGTATTTTATGTATTGTAACCCCGGCTGGACTTTGATTATAATTATCAATGCGATATATTACAATTTCTTCGTTTTGTTTTAAAAGTCCTAATTTTTTATATTTTGTAGAGGTTTTATATGCTAAATGAAACAATGCATTTTGTGTTGATTTAAAACCCTCATCAAATATGCCAGAGACATCTTTGGATTTATAACCATTCAGTAATTTATTTTGAGTAATATATTCTATACATTCCTCTCCAAATCTCTTCATTATCTTAATATTGTTACAGCTTATGCAACTTGGTTTCCCACCTGTTTTATAAAATAGAATCGGTGCAAATTGGACTACAAAAGCACATTTTGCACAAATTGCAATGCCATTTTTAAATGATGGAGAAAAATTAGTAAAATCAGATGAACCGACTAAAGGTATTTGAGTTTTGACGAATGGTTTATCATCTTTCCTCTTGAATGCAGGTTTCCCACAAAAAATACAATAATCTCCATCCGTTTCATATTTATTTAAACCATCTATTAATTCATATAAGAACTCTTTGGACTTTCCTTCCCTATCATAATTCTTTGCATATTGAATATAAGTGCTATTTGGAAATATGGATAAAATATCTTTTGACCAAGCAGGAGTTAGATAAAGCTCAACAAGTTCATTTGATATCTTTCTTAATTCATCCTTTGAACAGTCATTTATTTCTTTCTTTCCCAATAATTTAATTGCGAGCAAACCGGAATCAACGAGTGGATCCCCAACAAATTCATTTTTCATTTCAATATCTTTATTCATCACTTCCCCTCCCCCACCCTCATCTTCTTCGCCTCCCTCAAAATCTCATCTATCCGATCCAGGAACTCAGGGGGCATCTCCAGGCTTATCATCAGGAGCAGCATCGAAACCGAGCCCCTTTTGAAAAACTCTTTTGCAAGAGATTCATTATCAAAATGTTTCTTGCCTATCTCCAGCATCTGTTTCCAATATGCATCGTCTGTAAGAGCCATCAATCCATCAGCGACATTTTCACATTGTGGAATATGCTTCGAAATGTCTTCGGGTGTCATCTCCGTTTCTTTCGGAGAAGGGCACTCAGACGCAAGATTCTTTTTCTTGCTTTTTGCTTTACCACTTCTCTTCTCCGCCTTCATGAACTCTTTAAATAATCTCTGAGATTATAAATCTTTTGAGAGTGGGGTGAAACTAATTTATTTTATCGAAAACTTATAGTGGATCGTTCATATTTCGCCCGAAAGGAAACGAGACAATAAACCGCAAAGGTCGCAAAGCATAGCAGCAAATCTTTGCGCCCTTTGCGTTCTTTGGGGTGAGCGTTCAATTAATCTTTGAATTCCTATCGGGTTATTTGACGCTGAATGACTATATATGATAGTCGAGTTTTTAAGCAAGTTCGATCAAAAGGGAACCAGATGGCAGAACTCACAGTCAGGAAAATAATCGAAATCCATGACGAGATCATACAAAAATATGGCGGGACAAGTGGTGTATTAAGTGAAGCTACACTGGAAATGCTCGTCTATAAAGTGAATCGTGAGCATAATGTGTTAAGACAATCATCTATGGTTCTGCACATGATAACGTCCCAACACCCGTTTTTTGATGGAAATAAAAGAACAGCCCTGGTGACGGCAGAAAAAATGCTTTACGATGAAGGATATTACATTCATGCAGAAGCTGAAAAAAAAGTTGATTTTATGATAAAAATAGCAGAATACAAATGTTCGGTAAAAACAATAGAAAAATGGGTCAAAAAATCAATCAGAGAACTACATCCGGGCTAATATCTTGAGAGCTTTATCATTTTTTTTCATTATTTCCAATACTTCTTCTTTTTCTTTGGATGTAAGCCCTTCTTCGTTTCTTACAACTGTCTTGGGCTGTTTTGCTTGATATCTCATGCAAGTATCAATTAGTTTTATTCTATATAAATCATGCTTCAATATTTCGCAAATTCAATCGATTTTTTTCAAGTTCGCTCTGCCTTCCCTTTTTCTTCTTCCCCCTATCTCCTCCTTCAGATCATCCAGGAACGGCGGGAGCATCCCCGTGCTGATCAAAAGCCCAGGCATCGAGTTTGCGCCCAGTAAAAAGAACATCTTCGCAGGGCATGCTACTTAAATAAGTTGCGGTAATGACCGCAATAAATGATAGATTTGTTACGGATTAAAACGCAATTCTAATAATGCTTAATATCTCATGTTGGCTGCCTTACAACATCCACACACCCGAACCCCATCGCATTCTTCTCCCCGAGTCCAGCATCAAACGCGAACTTCAAAAGTTCCGGGCTTGCCTGGAGCCGCATCCGGAACAGGCTGCAGCGCCTGTAACCTTCAGATATCCTGATCCGTTTGGGTTTCATATCGTTTATCTCTATTATGTCAAAATGATCCAGCGGAGCTTCACCATAGAATTCATTGAAACGCTGGACCAGATTCTTATGAAGATTCTCGTAGAACTTCGGATCTTTCGGGTAAAGATCAACTTCTCTTAGGTCCTCATTTTCTTTTCGTATCGTCTTTACATAAACTGGAGAAATTGCCCTGAACCGGCATTCATCCCCAAAACTTATTTCTTCCAGGATTTCAATGCGCTCAATTACCAGATCAACCTTCCCGGCAGGTCCATCCAGGTAAAACCCCGGCGCTATAAGTAGCCCTTCAGCAAAACTCTTGATAAATCTATCATCTGGCGAAGATAAGATAAAATATGCATTCTCAAAAAGAAGACCTGATTTGCAAAAACTCCTATTTATAAAAACAAGATTGGAAAAAGTATAGAATTTAAATCCCTGGTGAGCATGTGTCTCATTAGCTAACCTGATATCGGCTTGTGCAAGTTTAAAGTATAACATCGATGCAAGACCATATTGATAATCGAAATTTACCGGACGTTTTGAAATATTCCTGATTGTTATTTTGCTCCTCAATTTTAAATCTCCTGTGTGATAATGATTAAGACCTTTTTACCTGGCATAAATCTTTTCCCGCCTGGGTTTGAGTAATTCGATTTCATGTTCTTAAGCAATCTCCTTTAAACCTGTAAGAAATTATATACCACAATCACCATACAAGGACTGGATAATTATGATTTATGATGTAGTCATTATCGGCGGCGGGCCTGCGGGTCTCACTGCGGGAATTTATGTAAAGCGCGCTATGCTGAATGCTGTCCTTCTTGAAAAAATGGGTATCGGAGGACAGATAATTGTCACTGACAAAGTCGAGAACTTCCCGGGCTTCCTTGAGGTATCGGGCGCTGACCTTGCAGCGAAATTCGAAGAACAGGCACTCAAATTCGGGCTTGAAATGAAAAGTATGGCAGAAGTTGATTCAATTGAGGATAAAGGAAATATAAAGATCATTAAAACAACAGAAGGCGACATAGAAGCTAAATCGGTCATAATAGCGTCCGGCACAACGCCAAAAAGGCTGGGGGCAAAAGGGGAGATCGAATTAACAGGCAGGGGTGTTTCATATTGCGCCACATGTGACGGTTTTTTCTTCAAAGAAAAAGAGGTTGTAGTAATAGGCGGAGGAGATTCCGCGATTACTGAAGCTATTTACCTGACAAAGCTTGCAAAAAAAGTAACTGTGGTCCACAGGCGCAATGAGCTGCGTGCTGAAAAGATTAACCAGGAGCATGCTTTTTCAAATCCGAAAATAAGTTTTATCTGGGATTCGGTACTTGAAGAAATTGTGGGGAAAAACGTCGTTGAGAAGGTCATTTTGAAGAACCTGAAGACGAATGTGACCTCTGAGGTAAAAACAGACGGGGTCTTCATATATGTGGGTCTGATCCCCAATACAAAATTTACAGATGTAAAAAAGGATGAATGGGGATTTATAATTGCAAACGCTAAAATGGAAACTTCAGTCAAAGGTATATTTGCTGCAGGAGATTGCAGGGTCACACCACTTCGCCAGATAACAACAGCAGTCGGCGACGGGGCGATCGCTGCGGTATCTGCAGAAAGGTATCTTGAAGAATTATGATCCGTTATAATTTCTGTTAATTCATTCAGATTATTGAAAATCAACCGGAGGAAGGCAATTTGAACGAGAAAGAATTAAATCTGGATGATTACATATCCCTTGAAGAAAGGGAGCATTTACTTAATGGGTTACACAGATATCTTATATGGGTGGGAGAAAAAGTACCCGATGAAGTTCAGGTGAATGGGGAAAACATCAAACTCCACGAGATAATATGGCGTTGCATACATAATAAGGAGCTTTCGGAACAGGAAAAAGATCGTTTACTGGAACTTGTGACTCTTCTTGAAACTAAAGCGAAACATGATGAAGAGATCCTTCTAAGAGAGAATATCACAAAAGAAGAGGCAAAAAAATTATACAATGAGATCGCAAGTCTCATACGCGCAATTATGGATCTAAAGGAATGTGAAGCAGGTAAGGTCAGGTTAAAAGAGCCTCGTGATGACATAAAACGAAAAGTTGATGATGCACGGCGATGGATAGGGTTTTTGAAAAATGTGGGTAAAAAAAGCCCCCTGTGATTACAGCTATAACGTCAGTTTCATTAAACGGGCGTTCTGGCCGTCATTATAGTATTTTTCAGCTATCCCGAACTGGAAAAATCCAAGTCTCTCATAGAACCTTGTCGCTTTGATATTATCCATCCTGACCTCAAGGATTATTTCACTGACCCCCTTCTTTCGGAAAATGTTAATTATTTCTTTTAACAGGTTGCTACCAACACTCCTGTTTTGATATTTAGGGTCTACCGCAAGTGAAAAGATACGCCCTAATTCAGGCTGCGCCAGAAATCCTGCCACATAGCCTATAACAAAACCGTTAATATCAGCCACAATAAAAGTATCGGGATATGTCTCATAGAACTGCATGTAAAGATAAGGATCATGTTCATTGAAAACCTTCCTTTCGATGTCGATGACCCACTGGAAATCAGAGGGCTGGAATTTTCGTATAATTATCAATTTTTCTCCAATAATATGTGACCTGGTGTTGGTCTGTCTGTTAAACCATGATGTATAAAAGTATTACTATGGATGGGGAGTAGAATCAGATTCAATGATTATGATGATGTTTATATATATTATTATATTTTAATCTCATATAGATTTAAATAACTTGAAATCTTGATAAGTAATCCCTGAAAAAGATTATGAATAAACAAACAAAATGATTTAACAAATGGTGATTAACCGGTTAAATGAATAATTATATCGGGGTGATTCAAAAAATGAAAGTTGCTGTAATAGGTGGTGGCGCCATGGGGCAGCACCATATAAGAATATATAAAGAAATGAAAGACGTAGAACTTGTGGGGATATGTGATACGGACAGGAACAGGGCTGTTTCACTGGCTAAGGCAAATAATACCACACCATATTTTGACCACAATGAGTTGCTAAAACAGGACCTTGATGCAGTAAGCGTGGTAGTGCCAACGACTTTTCATTCAAGAGTTGCCCTTGATGTTATTGATTCGGGAACTCATTTGCTTGTCGAAAAACCTATCGCTGATACCCTCAAGAACGCCGATACAATGATACATGCGGCACATGATGCAAAGGTAAAGCTGATGGTAGGACATATTGAAAGATTTAATCCTGCGGTCTCAAAATTAAAAGATATTGTAGATTCTGGCATGCTCGGTAAGATAGTGTCCATTTCTTCAAGACGTGTCGGGCCATTCAATCCCCGGATACGTGATGTCGGGATAATAATGGATCTTGGCGTACACGATATCGATGTTATTTCATATCTTTACGGCCGCAAGATCAATGAAGTTTATACGATAGCCGGCAAAGATATCCATTCATTCGAAGATCATGCATCGATCCTTTTAAGATGCGATACAAATCTTTCAGGAATGGTCGAAACAAACTGGTTAACGCCGCATAAAATACGGAATCTTACTGCTATAGGATTAAAGGGTGTTGCATATCTCGATTATATTAAACAGACAGTGGAATTGCATGATGAGGCCTGGGTGCGCACAGCCAAGGTTGAACCAAAAGAGCCTTTAAAGAATGAACTGGAGCATTTCATTAAATCCGTGAGGGATAACACGGCTGTAATCTCCAATGGGGAAACAAGCAGGCATGCACTTGAAGTAGCAATGGCTGCAATTGAATCATATGAACAAAAGAAAGCAATAGGAATTGCTGAAAAATGAAATTTTATTTATAAAAAATATAAAACATATAATAATTTATTTATTGGAGATTTCGTGGTAGTTCTTATCTCCCCTGCCAATCCCTTTATACACGAATCCTTCCTTGATGAAAGCATCCGGATCAATCACATTCCTTCCATCGATTATGACGGGATGCTTATGCCCTGATAATTTCCTGGTGGCACTTGCATTAATATTCAAATATTGTTTATGTCCTGCAAAAATAACTATCGCATCTGCTCCTTTAATGCATTCATTAAGATCCTGTAATATTTTATGGCTGCCATCCTGGAAGACATACGGATCATGTATCGCAACTCTGGCGCCAGCTTTTTCCACCATCTCCAGATAAGGTTCAGAAGGCGTATTTCTCGTATCATCGGAGTTATTAATAAAAGCCCAGCCAAGTAATGCTATTTTTGAACCTTTGAATTTTTTCCCTGTACCTTTTAATCCCTCATTTGTAAGATTATACATATGCTGGGGCATAAAATCATTTATTTTCCGGGCAAGGACATAGAGGGATTCGGAATCCGCAGGATAATCCGGTTTTGAACCGGAAATTTTGACTCCCCTTTCAAGATGATAAGTATCTTTTGTTAAACAATGCCCCCCAACACCTGCTCCGGGGTAAAGGATGGCTCTTGTTATTCCTTCTCCTTTCAAGCTGTCAATGCCTGTCCTTACATCATATACATTTATTCTCATAGCTTCGCAATAAAGAGCTAATTCATTGATAGCAGCAATTTGTAAATCCCTGAATGTATTTTCAGCAGTCTTTGTAACCTCGGCTGCTGTTGAATCCATGGGTATTATTTTGCCTGTGGTCAGGACAGGGGTATAGAGTTCCACTGCACGCTGTGTACTTTCCTTATTTATCCCGCCAACTATCCTGTCGTGTTCCTGGATATTGCGTATAAGTCTTCCAACCATTACTCTTTCTGGAGCATGGGCCAGCGCAAAATCTTCACCCGGCATAAGGCCGGATTCTTCCTTCAGGATATCTGCTGCAAAATTTTTTGTAGTTCCGGGTGTTATCGTTGACTCAAGTACTACAAGAATTCCCTCGTTGAGGTACTTTCCGATCTGGCGTATTCCTTCCTCCAGCGCGCCAAAATCAGGCTCAAGTTCCCCCTTATCCTTAAATGGTGTCTGGATGGCAAGAGTGACTGCATCCACGTCTTTAATTTTTGAAAAATCAGATGTGCTTTCGAATTTACCCTGTGTACGGACTTTTTTGATCAGGTCTTCAAGTCCTGGTTCTTCTCCTTTAAGCGGGCTTATCCCATTGTTCAGCATTTCGATTTTATAACCTGAACTTCGGGATGCTCTCTGGAAACCCCATACAAAATCAAACTTTTCTGCAAATAAAACAGCTGATGGGATCCCCACATAGCCCATTCCGATCACGCCAACTTTGCGTATCGGGCCTTTTTCTCTTAATATTTTTTCAAGTTTACTCATGTTATTCTTTCGTTGAATTGATCGTTCTGATAATAAATTTTAGTATCACAGTATAAGTCATTTCAGATAATATATCGTCAAAAGGCATACACCGGAAGGTCTTTTCCAATTATATATAATGAAATGAGCATATCAATGAAATAATCAATTCTTTGTGAACATTACATGAATTGAGCCAGACAGGTCCATAGACGAAATCATGATGTTGCCAGGCACCAAGCTAATATATTTGTTTTGATAATTATTGTCATTATGTTTAACGGTTTATTTTCATATGGCATTGAAGAAACTATCAGAATTCATGTAATTCTTTCGAATCTCTTCTGGTGGATATCGCTACTTCTGGTCATTACAGCCTACAAGAACCGGCGTATCTGGAATGTTGGTGAAATGCCATGGACATATATGTTCCTTTCTTTTTTATTTTTCGGGATTCGTGAATTGGGACATTTGACTAAATCGCCTGTTTTCGACTCTATAAGATATATTTTTGGCATAAGTTCTGCGATATTCCTGACATCCGCATTAATACTCATTTATATTAAACTATATAAAAGAAAAACTATCTCAAAATCTATGAGTTTCATTCCGTTAATATTTGCTCTTTTATTTCCGATCCTTTTAATTTACATGTATTTTTCCGGAATGCAATATGAAAATATAAAAAATATTTTTTTTAAAATGGAAAATATTATATGGATAACAGGGGGCTCAATAACAGTATATACAACTTATATGCTTGGAACGAAATCAACTGGAAATTTTATCCGGGTTTTTATGTTTTTCCAATTAGCAGCTATTTTTGCCATTTTATGGAAGTTCCTTGGCATATTAGGCACTCTCAGCTGCCCCATTCCTTATTCAATCCGTGAACTTATGGAGACACTATTCGGAGTATGTGCAATAATCTCCATGTATATCCTTGAAAAAATGTTGAGAAAATTATCTATAAGTATTTCATAACGATTAAAATGACAACCAAAGCGGAATTATATTTACATGCACTTTCGGAACTGGAGAGTTCCACCGGAGATATCATCTCTACAGCTATCATAACGTATGACGGGCTTATTATGGCAAGCACAAGATCGGATACCATGAACAGAGAAACATTTGCTGCTTATGGGGCGGCTACATTCAAACGTGCCGGCGAAACCATGGAAGAGCTAACTGGTGAGAATATTGATATGTTAATATATGAATCAATAAACCACAGGGTTGTGACGGCTCGTGCGGGAAAATATGCCCTGTTGATAGTACTTACAGGAAAGAATGTCCAGATGGGGCTTGTACTTATTAATGTCCAGAATACTGCCAGGAAGATAAAAGAGTTATAAAATTATTTGCTACTATACAATTTATAGCCCTGAAACAATATTAGCATAATCCAATCGGTGACATCCATGGCAGAAACAAAAGATAAAGATAAATATAAAACATTACAGGAAAAAAAACCTGTTCTTCCCGCAAAATCAAATTTCAGTGAATGGTATAATGAACTACTTCTAATGGCGGAAATAATGGATGTTCGCTATCCTGTTAAAGGGCTTTATGTCTGGTTCCCGTTCGGGTTCGATGTACGAAAACGAACTTATGCGATAATACGTGAACTCCTGGATAAAGACCATAAGGAAGCTCTTTTTCCACTTCTGATCCCTGAAAACGAATTCATGAAGGAAGCGGAACACATTAAAGGTTTTGAAAATGAAGTTTACTGGGTCACACACGGCGGAAAGAACGAACTTGATGTAAAACTTGCTCTTCGCCCGACAAGTGAGACCGCTATTTATCCGATGTATAAAGTATGGGTGCGCTCACATGCGGACCTGCCCATCAAGATATACCAGGTCGTAAATACCTTCAGATATGAAACAAAGCACACGCGCCCGCTTATTCGTCTTCGTGAGATAACATCTTTTAAAGAAGCGCATACAGTTCATGCAACATGGGATGAAGCTGCTGATCAGGTAAAGGAAGCCACAAGGATCTACCAGGAGTTCTACAGGAGACTTGCAATCCCGACCATCGTATCAAAACGTCCGGACTGGGATAAATTCCCCGGCGCTGATTATACGATGGCAGTGGATACACTGATGCCGGATAACAAGACCCTGCAGATCGGAACAGCACATCACCTCGGAAGCAATTTCGCAAAAACATTTGATATCAAATACGAGGATATAAACGGCGAACAGGTGCTTGCGCACCAGACATGCTACGGGATCTCGGAACGAAGTATCGCAGCGTTAATATCATTACACGGGGACGATAAAGGACTTGTATTCCCGCCGGAGATAGCGCCCATCCAGGTCGTCATTATCCCGATATTATTCGGGAAGAGCGATGAGACATTGAATGCATGCCATGACATTGCAGGGAGATTAAAAGCAAAAAATATAAGGGTCGCCCTTGATGAAACCGACGAGCGCCCCGGAGCAAAATATTACAAATGGGAAATGAAAGGCGTCCCGCTAAGGGTCGAGATCGGCCCGCGCGACCTTAAGAATAATGCGGCCACAGTTGTTAGAAGGGACACCGGGAACAAGGAAAATGTACCTTTGATAGACATCGAAAATGAAATCGAAAAACGATTTTTCGCGATCCATGAAAGCCTGTTCAAGAAGGCCCGGGAGATCCTGGAAGGACGTTTGATCGCGTGTACGACCATTGAAGAAGTAAAAGAGAAGATCTCCAATGGGATCGTTAAGATACCGTGGTGCGGTGTTCATGAATGCGGGCTTGCTATGGAAGAAGCTGTTGGCGCAGGGATTTTAGGGGTACCTGAAGGTGAAATCGGGAAAGGACTCGGTATCTGTCCAGTATGTAAGAAAGAAACGGAAAATATTGCCATAATGGCAAAAACGTATTAGAGTGAAGTCGCTGGAAAACGACTTTCACACTTTTACTGAAAACACATCTATTTTTTCATCCACCTGAAGTACATTGCGACCAGGATAATTATGATAACTAATATAATCAGTATTGCGGACCATGTCGGTACCCCTGACGGTGCAATCCAGGTATTAATCGCTGTTTTTGCAGGCTGTGATGAATTTTCATTATTATCCGGTGCTTTGGCCTTGATCTGTTGTGTGATTTCAACAGAGGGTGCCTCTACAGCAACTCCACCCATCTTCACGGCTATAGCAAATGGTGAAAATGCATTTGTCTTTCCTTCAAAGAATGTATTTGTATCATCTCCTGATAATACACTGGTTTCAAGTTCTATCCAGCTATCTCCGTTCCATTTTACCAGGACGATATCGCTGCTCGCAACACCATTGGCGCTCATCCAGGTATTATCTACCCTGAATTTGATGGAAGCTTCCTTTATGTTCTTTGGTGTCGCATAGCCCGATGTTCCCACCCAGATATTGATGTTCTTATAAACAAGACCACCCGGCGGGATCTTAACGAGGCTTGAAGTACTTTTCAATACTTCCTCCGAGACCGTAATTATGCCAAGGCTGGTGTTGCCCGTTATATTGACGAACATTACAGGATTTTTCACATGGGTGAACCTGTAAGATGTTGTCACATCCTTTGATATTTGCATGTCGTATTTTTCAATCAACTCGATATTGGATGCGCTCTCTCCTGATGAACCACCTCCGCCGCCTCCTCCACCCGAACTTCCACTGCTGCAATAATTACATGGCGTATTGGGTGGAGTGGACGGTGTGCCTGCTAAAGCAAATGTTGAAAAATGGTTCAACTGGACAGTTAGTTTATTTGCTGTTTGGTTTCTTCTAATATCAATAACAATAGGACCATTTTCATTTGAATAATCCTTACCTTTCGGATCCAGGGGCTTCCATATGGACCCATTCCACCAATATACCTTCAGGGTATTTTCATCCAGACCTGAAATATCCTCATCCGTATAAAACATTGTCAGGTTAACAGAAGATATATTCGATTTATTTATACCTGTAGAATCTATTTCGACATATCTGTTAAGAGCTTTTCCACCTGCCTGGATGCCAGATGTTGAGTTCGCAATGTTTACACTCCCATTCAGGCGTGTGATATTCGTATCAGCTGTCAATGTTATATATCCGCTAACAGAAGAATTGTTTGCTGTTATATCTATTAATGCCTGGTTCTCTAATATTATTGGCTTTGAAATGTTATTTCCTGTGAGGTTTACAGATGAAGTAATTGTATTTCGCACAGTCCTTGCGGTATGATTGACCATTGATGAATTTACATTGCCGGAGATATCTACGGATTTCAGGCCGATCGTATATGAAGTAGCGGATGTGAGGCCGGTAGCATTATAGGATCGTATCCCTTTTGTGATATTTGATTTGAATAAGCCGTTTAGATAGACTTCAACATGATCAAAATCAGGTTCATCAGGATCAAACCAGGTCCAGTTGATGTAGTTTTGCGCGTAGGTAATATTGGCCAGTCCTGTCACGCCGGAAGGAGCGGTTACATCATAGGTTACTATTATTGATGTTTCATTGGAATTCCCGGAAGTATCGTTAGCCCTGGCATATATTGTATTTAAACCTGGTGAAAGGGTGGCATGGATAGTCCACGATGCAGTACCAGTAGCTCTCTGCCATGCTCCTTCTCTGATTTTAACATCTACATTATTCATAGCAACGTCACCAGAAGAAGTTCCGCTTACAATGATAGATGAAGTATTGAGTATCTGGCCGTTAGCCGGATATGTAATTGAAATAACCGGTTTTACGATATCTCCTGATGTCGCAGTAATGTAATTTGTTTTTATTTCCGTATTGCAGTCCCCGTCATTCTCACAAACTGTCAGTGCAACTGTATATGTGCCTGCGGGATACGAATGGGATGGGTTAGGTAAATTGCTGTCAGGTGTTCCATCATTAGTGAAATCCCAGCTCCATGAAACAATACCGTCATAGGATGTGGATGAATCCGTAAATAAGATATTCAATGGTGCCGGTCCTGTTGTTGGTGTTCCGGTAAAGTTCGGGACGGGGTTTTTATCTGCTATTACAGCCTTAGTTGAATTTATGGCATTGAGACCATCATTATCAGTTACTTTAAGGGAGACAGTGTATGTCCCGTTCTGGGCGTAGATATGAGTTGTACTCATACCTATACTGCTATTCCCGTCACCGAAGTCCCAATAATAGGACATTATGTTTCCATCAGGATCGAATGATTTTGAACCGTCAAAGTAAACTGCTTTTCCTTCCATGCCTGTATAAGACCCATTGGGATTTGAGGAGGGAGGAATCTTTGCCTGGGTGTCCAGGTTCGTTATAGCGACATTGCCAAAGCTTACGTCAGAATAATATGAAGTAAACAGTACTGACCCCTGTGTTAATGCCCCGGCAGGTGCATTTCCGCTAACTGTCCAGTTCGCAGGCTCTTGCGTCCCCTGCTTCCATACCTTTAATGAAAATACCTGATTTATGCCAGCAGTCTGCGCACTTACTTTAAAATTGTATGTTGATCCAACCTCTAATTGCGTTGCTGTTGTATCATTTGCAAATAAGATCATTTTATTTCCGAGAAGTGCTAATCTATTACCCCCGAATGATTTAGTATTATTAAAGTATCCTGCGATCGCCCCCAATGGATACCATCCTTCCCTTGGATACGCACCACGGGGACTCCAGAATACATGCTCTTTCCACCTCATGACTATCCCGAAGTTTGCACCCGGAACAGTCATTGCAGAGTTTAATGTTATGGGAACAGTTACTGTATAATTTTTCCAGGCCATATTGCCCATAGCGATTATTCGATCATATCCAGGGACCGGAGTTGCTTTCCCATTGTTAATAACCCATTGCCCGTCCACGACCTGTGCAACATCCTGGATGTCCGATACGGTTGACCAGTCCACTGTATAAGGCATAGGCCAATCAATCCCACAAGTATAATTGATGTTGACTCTTGTGTTATTTACATTTCCGGCGCTGTCATTGGCACTCAGGTCAATATGATTGCTGCCACAGCTAAAATTTGTGTAGCCTTCTTCTATATTGAAGTCATTTATATTTTCTAATCTCAGGTTATCCTTACCAAGCACAAGTTGATGAGTTGCTCCATTATTCAATGAATAATTGAGTGCAACTACGGCAGATGATGAGTCTGATACATTACCCAGGATATTAATCCATGTCTGGGGTGTGCCTAAGTGACCAAATCTCTGGTTAAGTCCGTACCAGACATTAATTACAGGTGGGGTAGTATCTGGAATATCCTCCGGGATTATTGGCGAGGCAGTATTGAAAAAATAATCAATGTTGCCTGTAAATTTTGGCGTCAGGGATGCAATTGTATTCTCATTTCCTATAAACACCCCTACCTTTGCCACATTCATATCATATGTGAAGTTGGTCACATTAGTCCATGTTACGCCATTATATGAATATCTGTATGACCAATTATTGCCTGACCGATTTACCCTTAAATATAAAGGCACGGGCTGGGAAAATTCTGAATGGATAAGAGTGTTATATCCTTGAGTGGCTACGTTATTACGAAAGGTTCCTGCATAGCTTTTTAGATTGTTGCCATCACCATTAAAGTCTATGCGTATGTAATTTCCAGGTGATTCCTCAATTATGAATCCTTGCTCCTGGTGTTGTTCGGTTAATAAGGACTGGAATTTTGCTTCTATTTCAAAGTCAACATTACTTACCTCCTGCATTATTCTTGGCGCATTGTTTGTGGTAAATGGTGCATGTGTCACACAACATGGGACAGTGATATTCAGGAATGCATCGGCAGTATCTTTACCTTCCATAGTAAATTTTGAATCACCGGCCGGGTCAATTACCTCCCATAAAGTAGTGTTAAGAGCAGGGCTATTAAAATCATCAGACCTGGGTGGTATCGGCGTGACCCCGGATTGGGCTGTGATCTGTTGAAGTACCGGGGTTGAGGTGCTGGTCCCCCTTAATACTGCTCTCACATATACGGTCCGGTTCTGGATCTCAGGGGGTATTGTATAATAAGTATTATTAGGCATGTCGGTTTGCAAAAGTGTCCATGTGATATTATCCTTGCTTGCATATCCATCTATATGAGAGTCGCTTGCATTTGTATACATGAATAAAGTGGATTTTATTACTCCTCCGAACCCTGCATTAAATACTGATGTGAGGTTGCCTGTGGTGATAAAATTATCAGTCACAAATGCATCATAATAAACCGGGTGATTAGAGGGCGCACCCCCGGTTACATAACCTATTTTAGTCATTGTACCAGGGTGGTTAACACTTGCAGAATAAGTCCATGTTTTCGTATCATTGCTATAATATAAACTGTAATTTGTCCCGGCTTTTACTAATTTTATATAGTGTGGTTGGGATAAAGTGACTGTTGTGGCAGTAGAATTCCCTAAATTATTATCCTCTTTCTGGATTACTACCTTTCTTACACCGCCAATAATGAAATACTGTGCATTTACAAAATTATCATCATTCGCATATATTATTATTCCAGCGTTCTCCACTGATGTAATTGGGTTGAACCATTGTTTTGAAATAATGGTTATATCTTCTCCCCCGTAATTTTGTAATAATAAGGGTGAGGTGGCTGTGCCCTGGTATAATGATGTGTTCGTGATATTCATTCCCAGATACCATGAACTCATCCACCATGCACTTCTATTCTCTCTTATCCATTCCCATCTTGAAGTATCCAGAACCCCCTGGTTAAATTCGTCATTGTATTTGCCTGCTAAAGTGTAACCGTCTGTATATGCATCTGTAAGGTTTTCGATTGTGTTGCCTGTTGAACTTACAATTGTTGCTGATACTGCCGGAACTAAGTTACTTAACATTATTACCAATAGCAATAGGATTATTTTCAGATTCATAATATCAATAGCACTCCTGTGGAATATACACCTACCATAAAATTGGTAATAGTATCTACAAGTATATAAATTGATCGATTTAATACTGGATATAAAAATGATATGATAATTATGACTATGAAATTTAGATCCACAAATGGATATTCGCTATCCGGTTAAAGGATTTCTAGCCCATCCATTAATTCCAAATTTCTGAATTCTGTTATCCTATCCATTTATTGGATGGGCTCATCTGGTTCCTTCTCAGAAGAGAAATGCTTTTATTTTTTTACCCACCGATAGTACATTATAACCGCTATAATATTGATAATTAATAAGATCAATATTGTAGACCACGTGGATTTCCCTGAAGATGCTGTGGTGGTGTTGGCTGCCTGTGCAGGTTGCGATGAATTTTTATCATTATCCGGCGCTTTGACAGCGGACTGCTGCAGGATTTCAGGAACTGGTACATTCTCTTTATCGATGGATTTCATCCCGGTTTCCTTCGTAGTTATTGCAAACGGTGAGAATTCATATGTTTTTCCTTCAAAGAATGTGTTTGTATCGTCTTTTGACAATACCCTGGTTTCAAGTCCTACCCAGCTATCTCCGTTCCATCTCATCAAAATGAGATCGCTGCCTGCAATATTGTTAGCGCTCATCCAGGTATTATCTACCCTGAATCTGATGAAAGCTTCCTTAATGTTCCTGGGTGTTGCAAAGCCCGATGTTCCCACCCAGATATTGAAGTTCTTATAAACAAGACCGTCCGGCGGAGTTTTAACAAGGGTAGAAGTACCTTTCAATACTTCCCCTGAGGCCGTTATTATACCCATGGTGGTGTTGCCCGTTATATTGACGAACATTACAGGATTCTTCGCATGCGTAAATCTGTAAAATGTGGTTACATTCCTGGATATCGGCAGGTCATATTTTTCGATCAGCTCAATATTGGATATGTTCTCTCCGGACGGACCACCTCCACCACCTCCCCATGCGGCATTACTTCCACCACCGGTATTTACGGGTGTATTGTCCGGCAGAGAATACGTAACATTCACTGACGTTTCATATATGTTACTTGAATTATCCGTAGCTCTTGCCGTGATCCTGTTCGATCCTGCTGAGAGATTCATAGAAGGAACTGTCCATGAGGTGTTTACAGGTGCTAATACCCAGAATTCATTTCCGACCTTTACTTCTACCTTGCTCACTTCTGTAGTATTATCTATTGTTCCGCTAACCCTTATAGAAGAAGTCGTAAATGCCTGGCCGTTTGAAGGGTATGTGATTGTAATAACTGGTTTTATGGTGTCCTTTATTGTCGCATTAATATAATCCGTCCTTGTCCTGGTATCGCAATCCCCATCGGTTTCGCATACTGTCAGGGCAACAGTATAGGTACCTGCCGCATATCCATGCATTGGGTTCTGTACTGTGCTATCTGTTTTTCCGTCATTATCGAAATCCCATTTCCAGGATGTAATTCCATCATAAGATCCGGAGGAATCTGTGAATGTTACATTCAATGGTTCTAACCCGCTCGTTGGTATTGCGCTGAAATTCGAAACTGGCTTGTTATTTGCCCGTGCTATTATTGCAGTTGTTGTGTTTGTGGCATTGAGACCATCATTATCTGTTACTTCAAGGGAAACAGTATATGTTCCATTCTGAATATAAGTGTGCTCTGGATTTTTTGTATTGCTAATATTTCCATCGCCAAAATTCCAGGAATAAGATTTTATAATTCCATCAGGATCAAAGGATTTTGAACCATCAAAAGATACCGGGGAACCTTCAGTTCCTGTGTAAGGTCCGTTCGGGGCTGAAGAGGGAACAATTTTTTTTTGTTTAGTGGTACTGGCAGTTATGTAATTGGTTTTCTTCCTGGTATCGCAATCCCCGTCTGTTTCGCACACTGTCAGTGCAACAGTATATTTACCTGCTGTGAATTTATATGTTGGGTTCTTTATTGTGCTATCTATTTTTCCATCGTTATTGAAATCCCATTTCCAGGATGTAATTCCATCATAAGATTCCGAGGAATCTGTGAACGTTACGTTCAAAGGCTCTAACCCGGTTCTTGGAGTTCCCATGAAATCCGCTTTTATTTTTTTTTCTTCTATTATTGCAACAGTTGTACCTGTGTTACTGAGACCTGAATTATCTGTTACTTTAAGGGAAACAGTGTATACTCCATTTTGGATATAAACGTGTTTTGGTTTATTTGAAATACTGGTATTTCCATCACCAAAATCCCAGAAATAGGATTTTATGCTTCCATCCGGATCAGATGATTTCGAACCGTCAAAAGATACCGGAGAACCTTCAGTTCCCGTATAAGGCCCGTTCGGGTCTGAAGAGGGAGCCAGTCCGATACTGGCAGCGACTTTTTCAATCGAATTGCCTTTTTCTACCAGTTCAGAGCTATTATTTACCGATGAATTTTTCTGGGCACTTACAGTCAGTGAAAGTACCTGAAGAACAATAACAAATAAAACTAATTTATTCATATTAACCCCCTATTTCAATTCAATGGATTTCCCGGAAATACAATGTACTGAAGACCCGGGCCAACCCCAATTGTTATTACATATCCCCGGTTATGTCATTAATGTATAGATTGCTTATGATATATAATAATTTCCTAAATGAGACGTTTTTAGAACTGAAAGCAAAATTATAAAAAAAGAAAAAAAGAAAAAATTATTATTTAAACTTTATCCAGCAGTTCAACGCCTGTTTTCTTTACATTAGGCTTGTTGATCTTTGCAGGCATCCACTTTGGTTTGTTCTTTGGAGCAGCAACGACTTCTGTCCATCCCTTGTAGATGTGAATCTTCTTTGTTCCTCTCTCCCTTAATCTCAATTCAACTGGTTTTGATTTTGTTCCTTTGCTGCGGTTGGCTGCCTTTAATGCTGCCTGGCGCGGCTGGTGACCGGTAAATACTCCAGTCTCTTTACCATTCTTTTCCCTTAATACAAAATTTCTTATTTCTGCCATATTTTATTCATACCCCGACAACGTTTTGTTGTCTTGTAGTACAATCATGCATCATAGTATATAAATGTTGTTGTGAATACTGTGGCAAAGCCTATTGTTTTAATAAAATGATCCCATACGTAATGGTATTTCACCACTTGAAAAAACCGATTCAGGTGGAGTAAAATTATAATTACATGAATAAAAAACAATCGTCATAGAATAGTTAGACAATTGGGAAACGAATAAAGCAGTATCTAGAGGTATAATCATAAAACCATGAAATTATTGAAAATAACAATGTTATTTGATAGGAATTTCTTCCAGCACTTTAATATTCCCTTCAAACAAAAAAGGGAATGTGTCCCTTAACAACAGAGTCCGGAAAAACGTGTTTGACCTTGTACCATGCATTCATGGAGCAAGATTATCGGAAAGTGCCAGGACAGCAGGAAAGACCACGCAAGAGATGCTCGATTTCAGTGTTAACATCAATCCACTTGGGCCGCCGAAATCAAGATCTGTATTATCGGCTGCCTGCAAGGACATAAACAATTACCCGGATAACAGGTATCCGGGTTTTAAAAAAGCTGCGGCTGATTATCTTAAGGTATCCTCCGAAAATATCGTCCCGGGAAATGGCTCGTCAGAACTGATCCGCCTTTTTGCAGAAACTGTTATTGAGCCGCAGGACCGGGTAATTATTCCGGCTCCCACGTTCTCGGAGTATGAATTCCAGTGCCGCCTCCTGGGTGCGCGTATTGAATATGTCGATTATGATGATATTTTAAACATAAATATTGATAATTGTAAAGCTGTTTTCCTGTGCAATCCGAATAATCCCACAGGAAAGCTCCTGGATCGAAAAAAAGTCTGTTTGTTTGCTGAAAAATGCAGTGGCGCTGAGGTTTTTTTATTTGTGGATGAGGCATTCATCGAACTTGCCGATCCACGCGAAAGTATTGCAGATATTGCGGCATGTAGCGATTTTGTGATCGTTTTGCGCTCCCTTACAAAAACGTTTGCAGTCCCTGGATTAAGGATCGGTTTTGCTGTTGCATCACCTGTTTTATCAGATCTTATGAACAATATACGCCTTCACTGGAACATGAATTCAATTGCCGCAGCAGTTGGTGAAAATCTTCTTAAGCGTAATCAGGATTATATCAACAGGTCACTTGGATTATTAAAGAAAGAACGTGAATGGATGGCATCAAAACTTGCTGGTATCAGGGGCTTTAGACCATATCCCAGCGATACGAATTTTATCCTCATAGATTTGAGGGGGTTTGGTTTAAGTTCTGCTGACCTGACAGGGCGTATGTTAAGACATGGCATCATTATTCGCGACTGCACTTCCTTTGGTCTTGAAAATCACATTCGTGTGGCTGTGCGAAAAAGAAACGAGAACCGCGCCCTGATCGCGGCCTTTTCAAGTGTCATAAAAGAGTGGGGAAGCGAACTTGCAGAAAAAGAGATCGGAAAAGCACTTGACCGTGGAGTTGCTGCCAGGAGCAGGATAGACTGTGAGTATTACCCGTGCCACTTCGCAGGACAGGATTGCACGTTCTGTTTCTGTCCATTTTACCCGTGTGAAAATATTAGAACAGGAGGGGAACTTATTCACAGGTCAACAGGCGGAACGGTCTGGAGCTGCGCGGGCTGCACTCTTATCCATCAGGGACATATTGCGGAAAAGGTGTTAAAAGAGTTGATGGGCGGCAAGAAAATAAAAGACGTCTGGAAACATGTGATGGAGCCTGTTTTATGATGGATTTCAGGATACAGGTTTTACTTCTTGCAGTTCTTTTTGACATTATATTCGGGGAAATGCCTTCGTTTTTTCATCCTGTCGTATGGATGGGAAGACTGATCAACCTGTTCGTGGGCGCTGCCCCTCATCGCTTCAGGAAAATATACGGCCTGTTCATGGTGATTTTTTGTATCGGGATAACGGTTTTACTGGCAAGATCCCTTGAATTCATTGGAACAGGAATTATCGGGCTTGTGATTACGGCGTATTTCCTGAAATCCAGCTTTTCCATTCGCATGCTGCTTGTTTCTGCCATCGGTATACAAAAAGACCTTGATTCCGGAAAGATAGGAAAAGTAAGAAGTGACCTGAAAACTTTTGTGGGCAGGGATACATCAAACCTCAGCGCGCACCAATCGGCATCAGCTGTCATAGAATCAGTCGCCGAGAGCTTTGTTGATAGCGTTTTATCACCATTATTTTATTTCCTGATATTCGGCCTTCCTGGTGCGCTTGTTTACCGCATGATAAATACGCTTGATTCAATGGTTGGTTATAAAAAAGAGCCTTTCAAAGAGCTTGGATTTGCGGCTGCCAGGCTTGATGATATCGTCAATTTCGCGCCTGCAAGAATCTCAATTGTAATTATCTTTATTTCTTCAATTTTCTTCGGAAAACCTGTTGATGCCCTGAAAACCTGCATCAGTGACCATAATAAGACTGCTTCGCCCAATTCGGGATGGTCGATGGCTGCTGTTTCAGGAGCGCTTAATGTAAGGCTTGAGAAAGTCGGGTTCCATGTACTGGGAGATAGATATCAGCATCCTGGGACAGTACATATAAAAAAAGCAGTTTTTTTAGTAGGTTTTTCCTCTCTGGTTGTCATTGGAGTAATATTTTTAATAGGAAAGATTCCTTTAGTCTTATTTTGAAAAAAAGCCGCAGAAGGAGAAACTTATGAAATTATCAAATATCAAAAATGAAAAAAAGAAAAAAAACCAGCCCGATGATGTTGATTCTTCTAATACGATAGACATCATGAGAGTCCTTGAAGATGCCGGGCTTTCTGAAAATGTTCTCGTTAATGCTGCCATGGAACTTTATGTACCCCATCCCGGAGTCGAAACCAGGGAAATAGCAGAAAAGGTATTTAAAAGAGAATTAAAGCACGCGCTCTCTGATCCCAACCTGTGCATCCTGATATATTCAGGAATGCTTCTTGAAAAAGCCGGGGAGAAGGGCGAGCTTCCGGGCATGAGCAAAGAGATCTTCAATAAAGACCTGACATTTCTTATTGTGGATGAAGTAATCGGGATGAGTATAGCAAAATACATCAGCGGGGATAAGGGGATCTTTGAATACGTGAGATTTGACAAATTAAAACCCGGTATCCTGTCAACACTTGGACCTTTTATGGATGATGTGGTCGCAGGGCTTATAGGCGGGGCATCCGCAAATATGTATTCAAGGGGAAAAGGCGATGGGGCAAAACCTGAAAAAAAGAAAGTAAAAAAGACAAAAACCAGGAAGTCAGCACCCGATATAAAAGCAGGCGGTTTCGCAGGATGAAGAAGTTCCTGTCGGCCATCCGAAGCGGTTTTGGTTTTCTTTCTACGATACCTGTGGGTATAACAATGGAAGGTATCGAAAACCTGATGAAGCACATCTACCTGTTCCCTGTAGTAGGCGCAGTTATCGGTATTATTTTCGCATTAATCGTGATCGGGCTAACTTCATTTACGATATTGCCACCAATAATTGTCTCACTATTTGTAATTATAGCGGTCTATTATTTCACAGGATTCAATCATATTGACGGGCTTGCTGATTTTGGCGACGGTCTGGCAGCGCATGGGACAAAAGAGAAAAAGATCGCTGCCATGCGTGACACTGCTATTGGTACCGGCGGTATTGTTTTTTGTATGATAACGCTCCTTGGCGTTTTCGTATCTCTTGTTTCAATCCAGGAACCAGATCGATTCCTCCTTCTTCCGTATGCATTGATAGTTGCAGAAACAAGCGCCAAGCAATCCATGGTCACTGTAGCGGCTTTTGGCACGAGGCTGCATCCGGGTTTCGGGGCAATGACAGTTGATAATACAAAGCAGTCAGATTTAATTATCGGGACTTTTTTTTCGGTGGCAGTTTGTTTTGTTGTTCTCGGTATCATGGGTATTGGAGCATTCATAGTATCGCAATTGTCAGGGCTTCTTGTTCTTAACACTGCAAACCGCCATTTTGGGGGGGTGAGCGGGGATGTCGTGGGCGCAGCAAATGAGATCGGGCGGCTTGCAGCCCTGCTTTATATCGGAGGTATTGGATGGATGCAGTTGTAATGGCTGGCGGCAAGGGAGCGCGCCTTGGTAAGGATGAAAAACCCCTCACCCAGCTTTCCGGGAAACCGCTGATACAATATGTCCTCGAAGCTCTTCTTGGTTCAAAGAACATCGAACGTATCTTTGTGGCCACGTCATTAAGAGTGGAAAAGACGAATGAGTGGCTGGATGATTTTAAGAAAGATCACCGTGAAATTGAAATTATTCATACGCAAGGCGCAGGTTTTGTTCATGACATGATAGGCGCAGTGGAAGAGGCAGGTATCAGGGGGCGTGTACTCATCATAATGGCTGACCTTCCTCTTGTCACAAGCGGACTCATAGACAGGATAATCGAAAAATATTTTGAGGTGAACACGCCTGCGCTTTCAGTTCACATGAAACTTGAGGTATTCACAAGGCTTGGATTAAGACCGGATACTGTTTTTCATAAGAATAGCGATTTTATCGTCCCATGCGGGATAAATATCCTTGATGCACAGAGAATAAGTGAGGAGCAGGAGGATTATAATCTTATCCTGGATGAGGAGGAGCTGGCGCTTAATGTTAATGCGCCCGGGGACCTTGCTGTTTGCGAGAGGTTTCTGGAGGATAAAGTTTAATCCTGATTATTCTTATTTTTCTAATTGCTTATGCAAACTGCTATATTCAGCCTATATAACTTAAATCTTCATCTTTTTTTATCTTTTCCTTGATCTCTTTTAAGTGTCTCTTTAAGCTGTCATCAAATTTTTTTACTTCTGTCTCGATCTTATTCAGGTCAATATCGATCTCCAGAAGCTCGGAAACTTTTTTTATCCCTGCGTAACATGCTTTTATATCCAGGGCTTCGGGAAATGCTGTCTGGCTAAGAAGCGATATCCCTTTTATCCCATTTCGCAACGCGGATTCTATCACAACCCCGTTGACTCCGCTTATCTGAAGCCTGCCATCTGATATTTTTATTCCCTTGCTCTCAAGAAGAGTTAATAGTTCGGGTGAAGTTACAACTCCTGATACTTCAGGGTCTTCAACATAATTGTTTATATGTGTAGCGATTACAGTATAAATTATTTCAACACCCATTAGCTTTGCAGCTTCCACAATTTTCTCGGCAAGCTCATTATCTTTTGTAGCATGGCCAAATTGCATCTCACCTGAGAATAAGATGATATTTTTTTCCTGCGAATAGTAAAATTTGAACGGACTGACTTCCCGGTCCATAGGTATTACAAGACCTTTATCAAAACAAGCAACAGAAGGTGAAAGATAAGGAACGTGAATATCCGCAAAAAATTCCGGCTCCAGGCAGTTCGTAATATAGTCAACAGTGTTTTTGGCAACCATTCCCATGCCTGGAAGACCCACTAGCATGCGAGGTTTGTCCATTTCCGGCTTTTTATGAAATCTTATCTCCATAGTTAGGTTTTCTTAATTACGTCATGGTATTTCAGTATATTGGCAAAATGAGAATGAACTGCAAGATCATTTAATTATTTCACAAACCTGCCCATAAAAGGAGTCTTCAATTCAATGGCATTACCCGGACATAGTTCCTGGCAACAGTAGCATCTGATACATTTCTTATAATCAAACGAAGGATAATCTTCTTTTTTTGATATCGCACAAGAAGGGCAGTGTTCCATACATATCCAGCATTTTTTGCATTGCTGTCTTACCAGTTCTGGTTTTGCAACCAGCATACTGCGAAGGAAACGCATCAGGCCCCTTGCGCGGAAAAATGATGCTGTGCCAGATGGTAGCTTGAAGCCCTCAATTTGCATGTCCTTCAGATCCTCTCCACGTACATCGATACGGGAAATATCTCCGGTTCCCATACCCTGTTCGTGTGCCAGGCGGGTGGAAGGTACTGTGAGCGGGTCTATGCCGATCATCTTGCAGGCCACTGCATCAAGTGCCACAGGGTCACAGCTTGCCAGAATTGCATTGACCTGTCTTGGCGTGCCGTTGCTTGGCCCGTTCCCCTCCATACCAACCACTGCATCCATTACTGTCAGTTCAGGCCGCACTATGCCAAGGAGATCCACAAGCATCCGGGAAAATGTTTCCGGATCCTGGGCACGAAGATGCATTTTTGCTTTATTGAGACCTGTTACACAGCCGAAATTATTTTTTACCCCTCCGGTAAATAATGTCAGCCCATGGGTCTTGAGTTTTGGTAAAGATATAAGCACATCAGCTTCCTGAACATGCCTTGATAAAATGAAGCTCTTGAATACGCGGCCACCCGGATTTTTTACATCGATAGACTCTGCACTGAGATGCAGTATCCGGGCTCCTTCCTCCTCGCATACTTTCATAATACCTGTATTACGGCAGGCTGTAATATATCTTTTATAATTCGGATTTCCCTCATAGCCGCTACAATCGCCAACCTGCGGGATTCCTCCGGCAGCTTTAACCTGAAGAATCATAGCCCTTACCAAAGCAGGATGGGTGGTAACTGCTTTTTCAGGAACATCACCTGTCAGGAGATTTATCTTCAGAAGAACATTATCACCGGGTTTAACATAGCTTTTAATCCCGCCAATAAGCCCCAGCGCCTTTTCAACCGCAGCATCGATATTTGACTGATCATAGGTCTGGCACTTTACAAGCGATACTGTAGAAAGATTACTGTTCTCAGTTTGCTTTTCCATATTTTACTTTACCCATTCTGACACTTCTTTATTGTATCCCCGGTATATATCAATGCTTCTACAATCTATAATAATGGTATAGTTAACGCTTGCATATCAATAGGAAAACCATATTATTCTTGAGGTTGTATCTGTTATTGTGTTCTTTAATGAAAAAATAGAGACCATGAGTAGGGGAGATCTTGATTCGCTAATAGAAGAGCGCATACGCTATACTGTCAAGTATGCCAGCGAAAACTCGCCTTTCTATAAAAAGTGGTTCAAGGAACACGGAATAAATCCATCCGATGTACGCACACACGAAGATCTTCAGGAATTACCCATAATATCTGGAAAAACAATAAGAGAATACCAGCCGCCAGAAAGTACGGATTTCCAGTTCAGAAGTGTAGATTGGAGGGATGTTTTTACACTTCATGAGACATCAGGAACAAGCGGGACTCCAAAAGCATTCTTTCTCACATGGCAGGATTGGGAACGGTATGCTGAAAAATATGCGAGGAGCTTTGTCTCACAGGGTTTTGGCCCTGGAGACAGGGTGGTTATTTGTGCGTCATACGGTATGAACGTTGGCGCCAATACAATGACCCTTGCTGCCCGTGAAATTGGTATAACGATCATCCCGATGGGAAAGTGCACATTTCCATCCCGCGTCATAAAGAATTATAAACCCACGGGGATAGTCGGGAGCGTTTTCAAACTGCTGGCTCTTGCCAGGCAGATGAAAAATGAAAACATCCTTCCTCAGGAATCAAGTATCAGGCGCCTTGTTGTCGGTGGGGAAAGTTTTGCCGATGAGTCGCGTGCATACCTTGCCGAGGTGTGGGGTTGCCAGGTCTATAACACCTACGGAAGCACGGAAGGAACGATGTGCGGTGAGTGCACCGATCTGGGTGGGCTTCATGTGCCTGAAGACCTCGTTCACCTTGACATCTATGATCCTGCATTGAAAAACTTTGTACGCGATGGTGACTGCGGCAGGGTCGTCCTTACAACACTTTTGCCAGCAGGTGGAAAATCCGGTACCCTGTTGCTGAACTATGATACCGAAGACACTACCGCTGTGGTCACAAGGAAACGATGCGCCTGCGGCAGAACTCATATGAAGATCATGAATCCCCAACGTGAATCTGAGACTTTCTGGGTCGCAGAAACGGCCTTTAACCGTGTGGATGTGGAGCGGGGAGTATTCCAGCGCGAGAATATGGAATACCTCACAGGGGAATATGAGGCATTCCTTTATGGCGGCGATGATGAAGGAGAGACGATTTTGAGAGTGAGCGTTGAATGTCTTGACAGAGATAAGTGCGATAGAAAAGCTGTGGAAGAGAACTTCCTGAGGACATTTTTCAGATATAAGCCGCTACTTGAGCAAGTACATGCAGAAGGAATGTTCAAGATTATTTTCAACTTTGCAGGTCTTCGGGATCTGGAACTCTACCGGATAAAGGGCAGACCAAAGCGCCTGGTTGATAGAAGATAGAGCTAATCAGTTCAAAATAAGGAGATAATACATGATAAACAAAAATGTACCTGAGTCAATCAAACTGATCATCAGCATTACAATATGTCTTTTCGCGGGTTTTCTTGGTTCTCTTTTCACGACCCCGGCGATTCCCACATGGTATGCAACGCTCACCAAACCTTCTTTTGCCCCTCCGGACTGGTTATTCTTTCCGGTATGGACAACTCTTTTCGTGATGATGGGTATCTCGCTTTATCTGGTATGGCGAAGGGGTCTTGAAGGTCAACAGGTCAAAAATGCTCTTGTCATCTTTGCGGTCCAGTTGATTCTGAACGTGCTATGGTCGGCAGCGTTCTTTGGTCTCCGGTCCCCACTTTCCGGTCTGATAGAAATTTCCATCCTGTGGATATCAATAGCATTTACAATAATGATTTTCATGAAGATATCAAGAACAGCAGGTCTTTTGCTCATCCCATACTTAATCTGGGTGAGCTTTGCAGCGATCCTTAATTTCATGATATGGAGACTCAATAGTTGAGACTTGCTTACACTATTTTAGCCGCATGAATGCCTATCAATAAGTCTCCCCTCTCCCCGTATACTGGCTGAACTCCCACTGCTGCATTTTGATACGCTCAAGCACACTTCTTGCCATATCTTCAGGCAGCGCAAACATGAGTGCGCCAATATGCTTGCAAAACCGCCCCTCTCGCGCAGTTCTCTGCCAGTCCGCGCAGTCGTGCAGTATGAACCTTTTTTCCAGATCAATGTAAACTGAATAACCCCTTACATCCGCCACTATCTTATCAGTTCCAAGTTCCATTATCTCAATGTCCTTTATCTCTTTTGCTTTCTCAAGCCTTGAAGACTCCATACATCCTGATAGTAAGGTCGCTATATCTTCTTTTTCCTGCACAAGATAATCGCCAAGAGTCTTTGGGATCACTTTTGTCATTACCCTGCCTTTCCAGTAACCTGATATGTGCTGCCTTATCTCTTTCTGCTCCGGAGTAGCCATCCCCAGCATCTCCAGTACATCGATACAATTCTCAGGCGCATAACCATAGTAGTGGTTGTTGAAATATCCATAGACGTCTGCACTCTGCGATATTTCCTTCAGTTTCGGTATCCAGGCTGCAAGCTCATCTTTCGAATAGTGGTAGTGATACCACATTTTTTCGCCTCTCCCATGCCAGCGGACGTATGCAAATCCAGAGGTCAGCCTGACTTCCGGAGGAAGCAGCGGTTCATCAACTGCTACGGCTGCAACATTGTAATCCCTCAGCAGGTCATACGCTTCATTGATCAGCCATGTCTCGTTCCTGTATTCAAGCGCAAATCGCATATTGCAGGGCAGAATTTTGAGGAATTCTTCTATCCTGTCCTTCCTGAACTTCATTCCAGGCGGGAGCTGGATCAGAATGCAGGCAAGTTTTCCTGATTCCTGAAGTGGTTTCATGAGTACCATAAACCTTTTCAGGTCATCTTCCACTCCTTTTGAAATTTTTAGCATTTTTTCATGGGTTATCAGGCGGTTAAGCTTCACCGCAAATTTAAAATCCTGCGGAGTATACCTTGCCCAGCCAAATACAATGCCGGGCTGGGGATAGCTGTAAAATGTGGAGTTGATCTCAGCAGTATTGAAGATCCTTGAATATGCCCTCAGTTTTGACTCCTCTTTATCTTTATAGAACACGCCTGCCCAGTCCCTGTAGTCCCAGCCCGAACAGCCAAGTCGAATAACTCCCATAAGAGTTAATTATATCTCAAATGATTAATACTTGCTTGATCGGTCTTTTCTTAATTTCTTCAATATTTTATGCCACTCCAGTAAAAACAATACTAATCCGGTAAATGCAACTAACTCAAACAGTTCGTAAGTCACAAAATCTGGCGCTTCTTCCTCAAGGCCTTCAAGAAATTCGTGTATCAACATAAAAAAACCGGCAATAAAAATAAACAATATACTTCGGTTAAAACTTTGTTTTTGCGAGATTACTTCATTTGAATTCGGATTCTCCTTATTCAAGAATTTCCAGTTCAACGCTATCTGGATGCCCAGATAGATCATGATCATTGAAAGTATTGCTATAATACCTTCGATAATCTTATACAGAACATAATCGTTGATGAGATTACCGAACCAGTAGTCCATATTGGGTAATGATTTTCACACTATAATAATTTTTCCATATTATTAGAGTTTTAACATAGACATTTTAAAATAAAACAGAAGTAAATGATCTACATGATCATTTACTTCTTGAAAAGATTACTGAATTTATCACTTAACAATCCAAATTTCTGTTTTAATATTTCAAGGCTCAACAAACCTTTAGATGTAAGAACATAGATTATCACAGCGCCTATACCAGTAGCCACTGCAGCAATCAAAAAGTAATTTGTTGGTTTTTCCTGTACCACCAATAAATTGCTCTGTCCCATGACCTGGACTGTGACATTTGCGACTGAAGATTCCTGCCTGGTAAAATTGATCTCAACTTTCTGACCGGGTGTTAATGTTATCGTCCTATTATCGACAGCAGTATCGTTAATAATAAGGTTAACAGGAAGTGTGTCAGATTTTGTACCCACATTGGTAATATTGGATCTGACCACGAAATCTTCGCCAGCAAAGACAGGATTGGGAGTGATATTGATATCAAGCGCCTTGAATTCCGAATATGGGGCTCTTATATCTATATCCGTTGAAGCAGTAATATATGATGTCTTTGACGCTGTTATCGAGTGCGTCCCGCTTGTTTCCAGCCTGTAGCTCACTTCCCCATTACTATCTGTTGTACCAGCGCTTGTATTATCAAACAGGACGGCAGCGCCGCTCATGGCAGTACCGTTGTACAAAACTTTTATGGTTATGGTTTCGTACTGGTTTGCCTTTGAAGGTGCTTCGATGCTCAGTCTCAAATCGACATATTTCTCGATCTGAATGCTTTTTGTATCTTTCTCATACCCGGTCTTTGATGCGGTAATGGTGTATGTTCCGGCTTTTAATGTTTTCGGGATCGTATAATTGAGTTCACCGTTAATATCAGTTGTCCCCATATCGGTATCTAATGTCAGGGATGCATTATTAACAGCTTTTCCTCCTGCCGTTACTTTGACCTTGAGTGTGTCCCCGGCCATTAGTTTTGTGGGTGCATTTATCGAGAGCTTATTCACTATCATATCAGGGGTAACATCGACTGCGAAATAGAACCTGAGGGCATCGTTATCTGCCACTTTTACCTTGATATTACCCATAAGAGCATTATTTATATTCTTGCTGAGTCCAATGCTCCCGCTGTTACTCATTGTGATGCTATTAGATGAAATGCCTGTCACTTCCATGTTGCCGAACTTGTTTCCCACCTCAATTTTTGTGGGATTCTCGGATATCTGGAAAATGCCTCTCAGGAACGCAACCTGCAATTCATTGCCTGAGAAAACATTCTCAAATCTTACCATTATCAGTGGAAGGTTTTCAGTGCCTCCTATAGTCTTGGTATATATGTAAGTTTCACCGGCAGAAAGAGGTGAGACATCAACTTCTGTACCGTCTTTTAGAAGGGAAAGAAGCATCGCCCTTCCCTGCAGGTCAATATCAGTCGCCTTAAGAACATAACCTTCCTGGAGAGTAATCGTACTTCCAACTGCTATAGTCGTCTTGGTGTCATCATCAATAAGCACTTTATTGAGGTTGCCATTTGCAATCGTGCTTATACCGTCAAAATCAGTGGTGGGTCTTGTTATTACGTTAGGCAGGGTATTTGATGTATAACCTGCAAAATACCTGTCTGCCATGAATCCAATAGCCTGGTATTTTCCGAAACCATTGTACGTGAACTTTACTTCCTGCGGGGTTGTTGAGTATTCAAGATCATCTGCGGGTATGCTTCTGCCACTTACCTTATTTTTAAGTTTGAAAGTTTCACTTCCAACTCCGTCATCAAGATCATAGAAGAATCCAAAACTTTTATCCCCGATGTTAATACCGAAATTGTAGGGTGTCCATTCAAGAGGGATTCCGTCTTTGTAAACTGTGCTCCTGACTTCAAAGTTAGATGGCCTGTCCACCGTAAGTGCGAACCTGACAGCAGAATCGTTATTGGCAACTTGTATTTTGAGATCGCCCATTACAGTGGTAGTTGTTCCCTTGCTCAGGCCGATATTTCCGCTATTCTTCATCCGTATCCCGCTCAGGTCTACACTGTCCACTTTCATGCTGCCGAACTGATCCCCTGCACGTATTACCGTAGTATCCTCGGATATCTGGAAAAGGCCTTTCATGAATGCTGTCTGTAATTCCTGGCCTGAGAATACATTATCGAACCGTACCATGATCAATGGGAGGTTCTCTACGCCTCCGATGGTCTTGGTGTAAACATATGTCTCGTCCTTAGAAAGCGGAGAAACATCGACTTCAGTTCCATCTTTTAAAAGTGAAAGGAGCATTGTCCTTGCATTCAGGTCAATGTCTGTTGCTTTTAATACATAACCGTCCCGCAGGGCAAGTGATCCTCCTACTGCTATAGTCTGCTTGGTATCATCATCTATAAGCACTTTATGGAGTCCTCCCTGGGCAAGTGCGCTCATCCCTGAAAAAGTAGTAGTTGGGCGAGTATTAGCTGAAGAAGTATTGGAAGTATAACCTGCAAAATACTTATCAGCCATGAAACCTATGACCTGGTATTTGCCCCAGCCTGAGTGGGCAAAGCTGACTTCCTGAGGTGATGTGGAGTAAACGAGTTTATTCGTTCCTATGGTCCTGGATGAGTAGCTATCCATTGTAATTGTTATGTTTTCAGTGCCTACATCATCTTTTGCATTATAATAGAATCCTGAAAAGCTCTGGGGGGTCCAGGTGTAAGTAAGACCGAAATCATTCTGATTACTGCCGTCCCAGATGCGGTTGCCTGTTGAGAACGTTGCGGGATGAACGTTTATTGTCCATACACGGGTGTCGCTTCCATTTGCATTGCTCACATTTGCAGTTATTTTGTAGGTCCCTTTTGTGCTTCTTGAGAAGGTGTAATTTACAATTTCTCCAGCAGTCACTAATTTTGAAGTTATAGGAGAAGTATTATTGTTTTCATACCAGCTCAAATTTCCGCTCTGGCTACCTACTGTTATACTCAGGTTTTTTGATTCACCTGTTGTCATTTCCAGTGCACTTGTATTTGAGGGAGTAGCTGTGCCTATTGTCGGGCCTGGATATCTTGTGGTGAAATTTTGAATTGTTGTATTGGATGAATATGTTTGATTGGTCTGATTATATGCATATACAATATAAAAATATTTCTTTCCAGATGTTAAAGGAGAAAGTTCTATTGTTCTTGGTGAGCCAGATGTATTTTTCCATTTAACAGGAAGTTCCAATGATTCCGTTTCTCCATACTTTATACCAATATAAGCATCGGTTTGGTTAACTCCAATTGTAAAATTTATGCTGGAAGTTGATGCACCATCATTCGTCACACTTGTAATATTTGGCGCTGTTGGGTTACGCGTTGTGAAAGTTTGAATCGGTGTGGAATTGGAAAAAAGGCTTGTATTAGAGTTGTTGTATGCAAAAACGCTGTAAATATATTGTTTACCAGGCTCCAATCCTATAAGCAGTATAGTCCTAGAATTACCATAACTCGATCCATTCTGCCATGTGCTTACAGAATCCAATGATGATAATCCGTATCGAACGGATGTATTTGCATTACTTTGATTGACTATGAAGCTAATATTCGCGCTTGTATCAAATGGATTAGCGATTGGGGAGGGAGTGATGACTGGAGCAGTTTCACTTGGGGGGGCAGCAGTGACAGTCCACCACCATGTTGTCATGGATGTATCAGAAGGATTGCTTGCATTGAATGAAACTACTGATACATTCCAAAATCCTGCCGCAGCGCTGTTATTCTGATAAAATGATGATGTAGTATTAATCTGAGGTCCTTTTACAAGAGATCCATTAATGTACCAATTGACAGTTGCATTCTGGCCTGTTATTGTTATGCTGAAGTTTCTTGATTCACCAGAATTATTGCTTACTGAACCTTGATCTCCTGCAGGTACATTTGCTATTCCCATTACGCTTGATAAAAATCCTAAAATCAAAACTACAATCGCAATTTCTATAACATATTTTCTTTTTACCATATTTTTCCCCTTGAATCATTTTTAATCATTTCTTCATCGCCTTCTATGTCGCAAAAAGTGCATTATAAGACCTTTGTGTCATAAGAACTCAACATATATAAATAATTTCTCCGACAAAAGCCAACTAACAGCAGTTTAAAATGAATTTTTATTCATAATTGCGAATAATCTTATTTCTCATCCCTACTATGTCTTTCCAGGGTATTGTCTTATATTCAACTTTAACCTCTTTAGGGATATTTTTTTATGGCTTCGCCTATGATTTCTATCTTTTTGACAATTGCAGTTGATGTTTTATCGTCCTGTATGAATTCCCCATAATCCATATTTCCAATAAATTCACCGATTTTATCAATCGCATCCAGTATATCTATTACAAAAAGTTTATAATTCCGTATCATATCCTGATAGCCTCGGATAAGATCTGGTCTCTTAGTTCCTTTCGTATCGCTTGCTTTCTGATAACGTCAACCTTACATTTTAAGATACCACGAAGTGAACGTTCTAATTTTAACAGGTTGAAGACATCAGGCAATTCATAAAAATCAACGAGTATATCTACATCGCTTTTCTCAGTTTGTTCCCCTCTCACATAAGAGCCAAATATGCCAATCTCTTTTACATTATATTTTTCCTTTAAAACATTTTTTCGCTTCTTAATTACTTCTATAATTTCTTCAAGCGTCTGTGTCATATTTTGCCTCAATCAATATAATAGAGCAATATAAGATAATAACTCTAATATTAATCAAATAGTCCTTTTTGCTTTTTAATTTTGCTATAGTTAACAACCAGATGAACCCGGAAGGTTGCCAGACAATATGACTATAATAAACGGGATCAAAAATCTTCAAGTGCTGCCTTCACTTCTTCAAATTGTGCGCCTTTCCTGATAATCTTTCGATTAACAAGGTCAACCACTGTCGAAGGCTCGCCTTTGCATTCCCCGCCGTCAATGATATAATCTGCACCTACCCTGATCTCATCCACTCTTCGTGGCGGCGCTTCACCTGAAAAGTTGGCGCTCGTAGATGTTATCGGGACTCCGGCAAGCTGAATGAGCCTGATGGTCGTTTCATGCGCCGGAAAGCGTATGCCCACAAGTTCCGATCCCGAGGTGAGTACACCAGGCACTTTATCCTTCTTTTTAAGAAGAACAGTAACAGGTCCGGGCAGGAACTTTTCAATAAAATGCCTTTCCTTTTTCCCGATATATACAAGATCTTCCATCATTTTAAGATCAGAAACAGCAACAGAAACAGGCTTATCCCTGTCCCTTTTCTTGATGGCGAAAACTTTTTCAAGCGCAATATCTGAAAAAATATTTGCCCCGACGCCATATACTGTTTCTGTGGGATAGACGACTATGCCGTTATTCCTGATTATTTCTGATGCTTTCCTGATATCCGTACCTATGAGCATAAGTGAAACCTGAAATTTGAAATATCATCGATTGGCAAATATATCTTTGAAAAAACCACAGAGAGCACAGAGGACACAGAGAAAATCGGTACGCTCTGCGCTCTCTGTGTGCTCTGTGGTTGATCATCTGTCTCTAATGTCTCTAATTTAGTCAACTTGAACAGACCAATTCCATATTTCGTTCGGTTTCGCATTGGTTTGTTGTTATTGTCTAAGAGCTTGTCTGAATATTTATTCTGGACAGGATTTACAGGATGGACAGGATTAATTTCCATCCTGTAAATCCTGTAAATCCTGTCCAAAAATGCATCTGAATACTCACTCATAACCAATTATGTGCATCGAATCGGTGTGAAAACCAAATGTAGATCAAATTCTCAGACAAAATCTAAGATCAAACCGCAAATTACGCAAAGAGCGCAAAGGATTTCTAAAGTATTTATCTAATTAAACCTAAGCCGGAACGATCGTCAACGACGATACCGGGCAATTGCGGGTGCATATGCCGCAGGCGATACACACAGTCTGGTCGATAACCGCTGCGCCCATTGTCACTGAGATCGCAAGCTTTGCCCTGTTTATATCAAAATCGTCCGCTTTTGAAAGTTTTGTATTCTGCGGGCAGACCGATACACATATTCCACATCCGTTGCAAATATCAGATTGAACTAATTTCTTGTCCTTTGCCATAACATACGATACCTCGTATAGTGATATGAATATTTCGATTAATACTGGGGCTCCAATCCTTCAAGCCTGCTCTTTATTTCCTGGTTCAATCCTGTTGTCTGCTCCTTTCTCTCCCGTTCCTTATGCACCGCATCAATACCTATTTCAAATAGCCTGTCAAGCTCGGAAGAAGAACTTATCGATAGCAGTGTCAGCACTTTTGGCATGTGCCCATCCCGTAAGAGAATACCTTTGAATATCTGCCCTATTTCGGCAGATAGCTTCTCGACCTCACTTGTGATATCATTGATATTCAGGTATTTCTGATCTCCTTCTATTATTATCATCGCCCGGTTTGATTCCTTATACGGGTCAAGTTTAAAAAGCAGACCGGATTGTGAAATACTATGCTGGATAACACCTTTTACAGGCATATTTTTATCCCCGATACCAAAACCCATCGTTGCAAGCTTTATCCCTCCTGACATAACGGTTTTAAAATCCCCAAGATCGGTCACCATCATCATTTCACTGTCAAGCGCCTTTAACAGGAAGAGAAATCTTTTTGCAACAGTAGAATTTATTTCATCATAAGCGTTTTTTATATCCTTCCCGAGATGTTTCAAATACTGGTTATCCACAATTATTGTGCCATCACAATTTCCATCCATTATCTCTTTTACGCAAAAGATGGAATTTTGCAGATATATAGAGCCTTCTTCCCTGAACGGGAGGACAATTATCCCATACACATTATATTTATATCGTTCTTTCATCGCATTTATCAAAAGGGGCGCAAAAGATGAGCCTGTCCCGCCTGATGACGAGGCTATGACAAATGCAACATCAAAATCGCCGCGCTCCTCGATAATCCGAAGCAGCAGTTCTTTATTTTCCTCAAAAGTCTGTTTCCCGACATTCCTGTTAGCTCCAACCCCATGCAGATGCGGCACCTGGATCCTGTCTTTGGCTTTCGTATGCTTCAATTCTTTCAGGTCATTTATGGCAGTATTAATAGCGATAGTTTCAACGTGGCTTTTGAATTTCTGGGTTCCATAATACTTTGCCAGGGAACTTCCCCCAAATGCTTCCTTGTTAATTGAATCAAGTATCCTGTTGCCACATTGTCCAACTCCGATAATAAGTACATTCAGCATATTTCCTCTAGAACCTGTACTCCCTATGTCTCTTCATAATAAATAACACTATCCCAATTATGATTATCATCACAGGAATAAGGATATACAGATAATTTTTTTCTTTTTCTGTCACAGTAATAGGATCGGAATTAGAAGGGAAACCCGCCATATCATCAGAATAACTGGTTTTTAACTGAATAGAATAATTTCCACTTTCAACTGCTTTCAGGGTAGCTGAATATTCTTCAGATTCATCCGGCCCTATTTTTGTATATGCCTGCCTTAAGTCTCCTTCAATCACTTCCATTCCTTTCGGAACAATTGCTTTTATGAGGATTGATTCAGCAGATACATTACCTTTGTTTGTGATTTTCACAATAGCTTTTACCGGCTCGCCTGCGAATATATTAACTTTATCCAGTGTAATAACCGTAACGAGACTGGATTTTTCTTTTTTATCCTCAAGAACAGTTAAAGAAACAGAATTAGACTGCGCACTTTTTGAACTGTACCTGACAATAGTCGGATCAATATTATAAGACCCGGGTTCTACTGCCTTCAGGGCGAACAAAAGCTCAAGGCTTTCGCCAGCTTTAAGTTCATCCTGTATAGCAGGTGGGAACCTTGAACCCGGCGCGCTTGTAAATCCCGGCGGGAACCTGTCTTCGATAGTCAGGTTATAAGCAGTCCCATTACCGGTGTTTTCCGCTATAATTTTAAATTCAACAACATCACCTTTATTCAGGGTTGTTTTATCGACCGATTTTGTTAACACGATTTCCGGTATTTTCTCGGCAACAACGGGTATTTCAATGTTATATTTGATGGGACTTTCCCAGTTATCAGGGTATTGCACCGAAACCCTTGCAGCTGTCAGGGTTATAAAAGACGAATTAAGACTGATCTTATTAAAGGGCTCAGTATTGATTGAGGGATTTTCATTTTCCCGTAAATAATATAATTTTGTCAATCCCGCTGTAATCAGGTTGACCTTAACGAAGGGCATATCGCCGGGTTTACTGATCTCGATTAACTCTATTTTATAATATCCCTTCATGAAATCTAACCCGGTGTTGTTTTCGAGGAAAAAGGACTCGTTCTTCAAGGCATCAACAGGCATTGAGAGGATTAATAAGGATAATAATAGAAAAGAGAATTTATTCATCAAGTTATAACTTTCCTTCCGTTTCGGGATCATCTGCAAAACAGTATATAATACGATTATATTTAAACCTTATGAGCATCCTTTTTATAATGACTAAATATATTTTACATCTCTATCCTTGAGATAACCCCGTGAAGCTTATGAGGCGGGAGTTTATAAAATTGAACAAACGCCGGAGTAAGCTTTTTAATTGTAGAATAGATTCTCCAGATAACATTATCCGAAACAATATCCTCAAGACCATAGAAGATGGTCTTTTCCTCTATCCCATTCTCTTTTAAAAGTGCCTCAACATCAACAACTTCCATATATCCCATATATATCTCAAATACCCTTAACCCGTCTGAAAGGCTTCCCTTTAACGAACCTGAAACTCCGAATGGATTCTCTGTTTTAATAAGGGAAACAATTATATTGTCCTCATAAATTATATTATTTTTAAACATCGTATTGGCCATATATGGAGGGATCCTGGCGGTCTCCCTGGCAAAGAAAAGGGCGGTGCCTTTAATTTTAGGCATGTTTTTGTAACATTCATCATACTTCTTAAGAAAATCATCAAGCATCACTGGTGAAAGCGCCGCTCCAAGCTTTTTCTGGCCTGACGTGTAGATCATAATTATACTGAACGGAATCAACGCGAGTATTATTGACCAGTACCCTCCCGAAGGTAACTTATGAAGACTCGATAACAGGAACGCCATATCAATAATCGTAATAAAAATTGCGATCGTGAATTTTGACATCTTCTTCCTTAAATAGAATATCCATGACATCATTATTCCGGTAAGTACCATGTCACCTGTGACAGCAAGGCCGTACGCTGCCGCAAGACTCTTGGATTCTTTGAAGATGAACATGACCATGAGTACGGAAAAAAGCAAAAACCAGTTTGCTGAATCAATATATATCTGTGACTGGAGTTTCCTTGATGTATAATCCACTTTGAGCATCGGCAATATACGCGTGGTTATTCCCTGGTATACTATGGAGAACATACCGCTTATCATAGCCTGGGATGCGATAACAGTTGCAATAATACTTAAAACAAGGAAGGGAATATAGAGAATATGTGCCTGCTGGTATATCATCTCAAAAAGTACGCTTTTTGTTTCAGGATGCCTGATCACATAAGCTCCCTGGCCAAGATAATTCAACAAAAGGGCAACAAATACAAATTTCCACGCCCTGACGATTGGAAGTCTTCCCAATTGCCCCATGTCAGCAAACAGGGCCTCTCCGCCTGTGGCGCAAAGTATGACCTGGGATAACACAAAAAATCCGGCAACACCGTTTTCCAGTAAGAAAATGATCGCATAGTATGGATTAATGGCCTTAAGGACTGATGGGACCTGTATTATCGAGACAATACCCGAAACTGCAAGTGACATAAACCACAAAAACATTAAAGGTCCGAACGCCCCGGCGACTTTTTCAGTTCCTTTTTTCTGGACTGCAAAAAGGATTATAGCAATGAGCGCCGCGATAAAGACCAGTACTTGCTGCCCCGTCTCTTCAAGTCCCGGGATCAATTTCATTCCTTCAACAGCGCTGAGTATGCTGATTGCGGGTGTTATCACACCATCACCGAAAAGCAGGGATATACCAATGAATGACAGAAGAGAGACAAATCCGATTTGTCTTCCCGACTTTAACAGGGGAATAAGTATTTCACGAAGAACTATGGTGCCACCTTCGCCTTTCTGGCCAAGGCTCATCGCAAGCCACCCATATTCAATGGACACTATTATAATAAGTGTCCAGATGATGAGTGAAAGGATACCCAGAATATGGTCTTCAGTAAGGCTTGTCATTAATAAAATGACTGTAAGGGTATAGATGGGGCTTGTTCCGATATCGCCAAATACCAGACCCAGCGATTTTATAATTCCTTTAAAGGTTTCCCTGTCAAGCATGTTCTATTTTATCCCTATCTAAATCCTCCTCCCTGATTTATCTCATTCCTTTTAATTGTTTCTAAAAAAAAGTATATATATTTAGATTTTTACATCTCAATCCTGGATATGACACCATGAAGCTTATGGGACGGAAGTTTATAAAATTGGACGAATGCAGGAGTATTTCTTTTTATAGCCGAATATATTCTCCAGATCACATTTTCCGAAACAATGTCCTCAAGCCCGTAGAAAATGGTTTTTTCTTCAATGCCGGATTCTTTTAAAATCTTTTCAACATCAACGACTTCCATGTAACCCAGATATATTTCATAAACTCTCAATCCATCCCCAAGGTGACCTTTGAAAGAACCCGAAACACCGAAGGGATTATCCATTCTTATAATTGAAACGATAATATTCTCTTCGTAAATGATATTATTTTTGAACATGGTGTTTACGATATATGGTGGTATCTTTTTTACATCCCTGGCAAAAAAAAGGGCAGTTCCTTTGATTTTACACATATTATTATATACGTTATTATATTCGTTAAGAAATAGATCAAGCTCCACAGGCGAAAGTGCCCTGTAAAGTCTGGCCTGGCCTGATATGTAAATCATGATTATACTGAAAGGTATTATCGCCAGTATTATTGACCAGTAGCCTCCGAATGGTATCTTATGAAGACTTGACACCAGGAATGCCATATCAACAAAGGTAACAATTATAGATATAACAGTCTTTAATCTATTACCCTTTAAGTAGAATATCCAGGTCATCATCACACCGGTAAGAGTCATAGTTCCGGTAACTGCAAGACCATATGCCTCAGCAAGCAGGTACGATTGTTTGAAAATGAACATAATAGTAAGAACCGAACCCAGCAGGAACCAGTTTGCAGAATCAATGTATATTTGGGACATCATTTCCTTTGACGTATAATCCACTTTTAACATAGGCAGAATGTGCGTTGTAATTCCCTGGTACACTATCGAGAACATACCGCTAATCATCGCCTGGGATGCTATTACCGTGGCAAGGATACTTAAGATAAGAAATGGGATATAAAATATCGGAGCCTGGTAGAATATCATTTCAAAAAGCACATTACGCGCATCAGGATGCTGGATGATATACGATCCCTGCCCCAGGTAATTTAATAAAAGGGCGAATAATACAAAATACCATGCTCTTATTATTGGAAGTTTCCCCAGATGCCCCATATCTGCATATAATGCTTCTCCTCCTGTAGCGCAAAGGATAACCTGGGAAAGTAAGAAAAATCCTGTGATACCGTTCTCTGAAAGGTAGGTTATTGCAAAGTACGGGCTAAAAGACTGCAAAATGGCCGGAAAACTGATAATGTTGATAAAACCGGAAAAAGTTAACGATATGAACCATAAAACCATAACTGGTCCGAATAACCACGCAACCTTTTCTGTTCCTTTTTTCTGAACTGCAAATAATATAATCGCGATAATGGCCGCTATGATAACGAGTGTATCTATACTTGTTCCTTCAAGTCCCGGGATCAATTTCATTCCTTCAACAGCGCTGAGTATGCTGATGGCAGGAGTAATCACCCCATCTCCGAAAAGGAGCGATATGCCAATAAAAGTGAGCAAAGTGACAAACGATATCTGCCTGCCTGATTTCAGCATGGGGATTAGCAACTGCTGAAGAACAATGGTGCCTCCTTCACCTTTCTGGCCAAGGCTCATGGCGAGCCACGCATATTCTACCGTAACTACGATAATAAGTGTCCAGATAATAAGGGAAAGAATACCTAAAACATGAGACAACGTAGGTGGGGTCAATAGAAAAATAACTGTGAGAGTGTATATCGGACTTGTACCTATATCCCCGAAAACAAGACCCAGTGATTTTATAATACCTTTTAAGGCATCTTTATCGAGCATGATTCACTCTCCTTCTCATTATTTGATCTTCCTAAAGAGAGATTAAAAGGTCTTAATGATTTCCAATCAAAAAGAAGGGTCATTCCACAAATGGATGACCTGACTTCAATATCACATCAGCAACTTCCGGCCTCATGGAATCCGCCGGCGGTCTTTTTCCCGCTTCGATCATCTGACGCATTTTCGTACCGCTGAAATCCACCCTGTCAGTATGCGGACAGACCTTGTCGTTGGATATGCCGCCGCACTTGTTGCAATAGAAGAACGACATGAAGAACATCGGCTCAATACCGATATCGGGGAACTCCTTGAATATCTCCTGAGCAGCAAAAGGATGATAGTAGCTCCCCACACCTGCATGATCCCTGCCGATGATGAAATGGGTGCAGCCGTAATTCTTTCTCACGATGGCATGGAATATGGCTTCGCGGGGGCCCGCATAGCGCATTTCTGTCTGGAAAATACCAAGGACGACCCTGTCCTTTGGATAATAATTGTCGATCAGGACTTCATAGCTTTCGAGGATAACCTCGTCCCTGAAGTCCCCTTTCTTCTTCTTGCCGATAACAGGATTTATGAAAAGCCCATCGACCATTGTAAGCGCTGATTTTTGCAGGTATTCATGACCCAGGTGCGCGACGTTCCTTGTCTGGAAACCGACTACTTTTTCCCAGCCTTTTTCCTTGAAGAGATTCCTTGTCTCGGCGGGTTTCATCGCATATTTGAAATAAGGGGTTTCCGATTCGTTTATAAGGCTTATCTTTCCGCCAAGCAGTGTGTCCTTCATGGAATACGTCTTTGCCACGCCCGGATGTGCTGCATCGTTTGTTCCGTAAACCTGCTCTGCGAATGCTCTTTTATCATAGCTGTAGATTTCTTCAACCTGCATCACTGCAACGAGATTTGCATCATTTTTGAGGAGAATTTCATCTCCTTCTTTTATATCTTTGTTATCTGTGTCAAGAACAATAGGAAGCGTCCAGGGGAGGCCGTTGGAGAGGCGCTTGTTGTAGAGTATGCTTTCGTAATCTTCCCGGCCATTGAAGCCTTCAAGAGGGCTGAAAAGCCCGGAAGCGATATTTTCAATATCCTTCATCAGGTCAACGGTGACAGGAACGCTCTGGTATTGCGAAGCCTGGTCTATGATCTTGTTTCGTTTTTGTTCGGTTAAGGTTCGGTTGATTAATTTTCCGCCGTGAGGTTTGATTTGTGTCATTGTAATCCCAGATTTTGGGCTTTAATGGGTTGCTGTGTAATAATTGTTTGTGAAAGGGCAAGAAGAAAAACAAGACTGTTATCAAAGCGTAAGTTTAAAATATTGTTGCCATCAAATATATGCCTGGCGCAGGTGACTTCGCAGGAAATGGCAAGCCATCCGGTCCAGGGCTTGCAGCGCACCTTCCTTAAATGGATATAGTCGCACCGAATTGAAGCCCTGCACCAAATTCTTATCCGAAAGTATTATCCAATAAAGTGCCCTATAAAAACCACCGTTTTCATAATAATTAATAATTCTATTAAATTCGGAGAAAAAGGATGCCTGTTAAAAAAGAAAAAGAACCACTTATAATGCACCCGCGGCCCAGTTCGATCGTAGCCGCATTGTACACGTTAAGAGACCTTGATACCGATGTTGTCATACTGCACGGCCCCCCTGGATGCAGTTTCAAGCATGCCCGGCTTCTTGAAGAGGACGGAATGAGAGTCGTAACAACATCGCTTGATGAGACCGGATTTGTTTTCGGGGGGCATGATGCCCTTGTCGAGGTGCTTGAAAAAGTAATTGAGCGCTTTAATCCCGGACGCATAGGTATTGTTGGCACATGTGCAAGCATGATAATCGGAGAGGAACTGCACGAGGCGGTGACCCAGGTCCAGCCTGATGTTCCTGTAATTGAAGTTGATGTGCACGCTGGCTACAGGGATAACACAAAAGGAGTTGTTATGGCTCTTGAATCCGCGCTTGCCAGTGGAATTATCAGTGAAGCTGAATTTGAGAGGCAAAAAGCGCTTCTTAAGGAAGCCACAATGGTCGAGAAACGACATGGCGCTGCCAGCAAGGAATATCTTGAACCTAACCGCGGCGATCTTAAATACAAAGTTGCAGGAAGATTGCTTGAATTATTAAAGCAGGGTAAAAAAGGACTGAATATCCTCAACGCCAAGAAAGAAACCGCTTTCATGTTCGCGGATGTTAACCTTGCAGTCGCGCAGGTTGCTGAAAAACTGGGATCTGGCTCAAATATCGTGAACATGGCGAACCTTGATGATAATGTGGGACTTCCCAAGAACAGGAGAAATGCCCGTGAAATTAAGGAGGATCTTAAAGAAAAAGGATTTGAAATACACCATATTATCGGAGGACTGGATGAGTATCCTGTGGCAGGAAATACCGCAGACCGGATAATCGGTGAGAAATATAGTGATTATGATTTTGCAGTCATATCCGGTGTTCCTCATGCGCTTCCCATGGATAATATAAAGAATATGGAATTATTCTCTGTAACAAACGGGCCGCGCCAGGTCGTTCCCCTGAAAGATATGGGACATACTCATGTTGTGGTAGAAATTGATCTTCATCCCAAGACGCTGGGAGTATCCCATATCGTGGAATCTGAATTCGGGGCAACGCTCAGGGAGATGGTCAAAGATGCCTAAACAAATAGCTATTTACGGAAAAGGCGGGATCGGCAAATCAAGCACTGCTTCAAATGTTGCCGCCGCATGCGCCGATGAGGGCTATCGCGTTACTATAATCGGATGCGACCCGAAGAGCGATTCCTCCATTACATTATTGCAGGGAAGGCGCATTCCTACCATAATGGACCTTATGAGGGAAGGAATAGATATAAAGGAAGCAGATATCGTTTTCAATGGGTATAAAGGAGTAAAATGTATTGAGATCGGAGGCCCCGAACCTGGCATCGGATGCGCTGGAAGGGGAATTATCGTTGCTATCAGTCTTCTTAAGAAAATTTCACGCGCCATCGAGGATACGGATCTTGTTATTTATGACGTGCCCGGGGATATCGTATGCGGAGGATTTGTTGCTCCAGTCAAGAAAGGGCTTGTGAATGAGGCGTATGTGCTTACTTCCGGGGAATACATGCCCCTGTATGCTGCTAACAACATCTGCAAAGGACTTTCACGCCTTGAGATGACGCTAAATGGTGTAATATGCAATTCGCGCGGCGCTTTGAATGAGGAAAAGATCGTCAGCGAGTTTGCAAAAGAGGTCGGGAGCCAGCTTCTTGCTTTTATTCCAAAAGATGTATTGGTGCAGACCTGCGAAAGAGACGGTTATTCTGTAATTGAGAAAGCTCCCGATTCACAGATCGCGGCGGTGTACCGTAAGCTTGCAAAAAGTATTATGGGAAAAAGGGATGGAAAAATCCCTGTGCCGCTTGATGATAGCAGGTTGCGGGAATTGACAAGGATTTGATTGTTGGAGTTAGTAATGGAACCGCAAAGTTCGAAAATTTCACAAAGATCAGTAATCATGGCAACTTTGTATGTAGATGTCCAGCTACAGCGACTTAGAACACGGATGATACGGATTGGACGGATTTTCACGGATCCGTGCGCATCCGTGTCATCCGTGTTCTATTTTAAATCTGCGTTTATCTGCGTTCATCTGCGGTTTAATTTTCATCTTATAGTTAAGTATTTGATAATTGATTTTTTGCATTACAATGATATAAATAGTGGAAAAATATGACCGAAAATCTTGATATTCCCAGAATTCTTATCGCAGGTGATCGCTCATCAGCAGGAAAAACAACAATATCGATCGGCATAATGTCGGTTCTTAAGGATATGGGCTATAATGTCCAGCCATATAAGGTTGGTCTTGATTTCATTGACCCCAGCTATCATACGGAAGTGACGGGCAGGTATTCAAGGAACCTTGATGGTTATTTAATGTCAGAAGAAGCCGTTTGTGAGGTTTTTTCCCATGCAACAAAGGGGGCTGATATTGCTGTTATTGAAGGAGTACGTGGTCTTTTCGAGGGACTTGAGGCAACAAGCGACATCGGAAGCACAGCCCAGATCGCCAAAATATTAAAATGTCCCGTAATTCTTACGATAAATGCAAGAAGCATTACCAGAAGTACCGCAGCGCTTGTGTCGGGTTATAAGTCATTTGACCCTGAAGTGAACATAGTCGGGGTGATCCTGAATAATATCGGAAGCCAGCGGCATGCCGAGAAAGCAAAGGTTGCAATTGAAACTTATACGGATACCCCGGTCATCGGAATAATACCCCGCAATGACTCGATGAAGATCTCTATGAGGCACCTGGGGCTTATCCCTGCCATGGAAGGACGGCGAAGAGTGGCGGATTTTGATGCAAATCTTGGAAGGATAAAAGAGATCATAAAAGAAGGAATCGATATAGACAGGTTTATTTCGATTGCCCGTTCCGCCCGGGCGCTTGAAAAACCAGCAGAGAAAATATTCAGGGCGCAATATCAAAAAAACAAGATAAAGATCGGCGTGGCGCTTGATGAAGCATTTAATTTTTATTACCGTGATAACCTTGAATTGCTTGAACTTGCAGGAGCGCAGCTTGTATATTTCAGCCCTGTGAACGACAGGACGCTGCCTGACGTGGATGGATTGTATATCGGGGGCGGTTATCCTGAATTATTCACAAATGAACTCGAAAATAATATTTCCATGCGTGAGGCCATAAAACAGGTTTCCAATGAAGGTCTTCCGATTTATGCAGAATGCGGCGGACTGATGTACCTGACCCGGGAGATCACAACAAATGTTACCGGAAGCGGGAATTACAATATGGCAGAAATGAAAGGCGGGACTTTCAAAATGGTAGGCGCGCTTCCCGGAAAGACATTGATGGGACATAAAAGGGTCGTAAGTTATAATATCGGCAGTTTCATTAAAGATAATGTGATCGGAAAAGCCAGAGCTTCTTTTATCGGTCATGAATTCCATCATTCTGAGATAATTGACCTGCCGGATAATACTGAATTTGCAATTAAGCTTGACCGCGGGGTTGGGATAAAAGGTGATTATGATGGGATACTTGTAAACAATACAATGGCAGCCTATGCGCACCTGCATGCAGCTTCTTATACGGATTTTGCAGGGGCTTTCGTGGAGTTTTGCAGATCCTGATCATACCTTGAATTACCATATTCTTCTACAACCTTTATAGATGTTTGATATGATATTTCAGATGATAAACGTGAAACAAGGAATGTGAGAAAGGCCATTACAATACCCAGTGTAGTATCATCTTTTCCGAAATACACACCGACTAGCACCAGTAAAATATTGTGAGTTCCACCCACAAGATGTTGTATATTCTGGAGTTCTCTTGAATTATCAGGTAGTTTTACGTTCTTTGTATTCATTCCAGTCAAATAATAAGGATTCACATTAATATAAACAGAAGTGTGAAGAGGATAACAATCCCGAACGAGGCTCCAATGACAAAAGAACAGGTATTCATAACAGTGATCGGAAAAGACCAGAAAGGAATAATCGCAAGGATCTCAAATGCTGTCTTTGCTCATAATATCAATATTGAAGATTTAAACCAGAAAATAATGGGCGGCTATTTTGTGATGACGCTGCTTGCCGATATCACTGATTCTTCTATAACCATAACCCGGTTGAAAAAAGAGCTATCATTAATAGAAGGTGAGATGGATTTAAAGATACAGGTACAGCATGAAAATATCTTCAAGACCATGCACAGGGTGTAGCACATGGAATATTCACTTGAAGAGGTCATGGAAACTGTCCAGATGACTCTTTATCATAATTTTGATATAAGGACTGTGACCCTGGGGATAAACCTTAAGGATTGCATCAATTCAGACCTTGATATTTTCAAGGAAAACGTATATGGCAGGGTATCTGATTATGGAAGAAGACTTATCCTTGAAGCACAAAAACTTGAAGATAAATACGGCATTCCCATCATCAATAAAAGGATATCTGTAACTCCGGTCTCACTTATCATCGAAGCATGCGCCGAGCCTGATGCTCCTTACCAGATCGCAAAGGCCCTTGATAAGGCATCAAAGGATGTTGGTATTGATTTCATCGGTGGCTTCGGCGCGCTTGTCCAGAAAGGTATGACACGGGCAGATGAAAGGCTCATAAATTCACTTCCTGAAGTCCTCTCAAGTACGGAAAGGGTATGTGCTTTCCTGAACGTGGCTTCAACTGTTTCAGGTATGAATATGGATGCTGTGATAAGGCTCGGAAAAACCTTGAAAGAGATAGCAGACAGGACAGAAAACGGCATCGGATGCGCCAAATTCGTGGTTTTTGCGAACGCGCCTGAGGATAATCCTTTCATGGCAGGGGCTTTCCATGGAGTGGGAGAGCCTGATTTTTCGCTAAACATCGGGATAAGCGGCCCCGGGGTTGTCCGAAGTGTTGTTGAAAAGAACAGGGACTGCGGCCTTACCGAGCTTTCTGAGGTTATAAAGCGCACAACATTTAAGATAACAAGAGCCGGGGAGCTAATCGGGAGAGAGCTTGCACATAATCTATCGGTGCCTTTCGGGATCGTGGATATATCACTTGCCTCAACCACAAAGGTAGGCGATTCTGTCGCCGGGATCGTTGAGATGATGGGCATTGAGAAAATGGGAGCGCCAGGAAGCACTGCTGCACTTGCCCTTCTTATCGATGCAGTGAAAAAAGGCGGGGCTATGGCATCAGGGAATGTTGGCGGTTTAAGCGGCACGTTCATCCCGGTCAGCGAGGATTCCTGCATGAACGAGGCAGTAAGGGTTGGCGCGCTTTCAATCGAAAAGCTTGAAGCGCTGACAGCAGTATGCTCGGTCGGGCTTGATATGATTGCAATTCCGGGGGACACGAAGGCAGAGACAATATCAGCAATCATTGCAGATGAACTTGCCATAGGAGTTGTCAACAACAAGACCACAGGAGTAAGGTTAATTCCGGTTCCGGGAAAGAGAGCAGGAGATTATGTTAATTTTGGCGGTCTTCTGGGTGAGACCTATGTGATGAACATGAGCGCTTTCAGTTCGCATGATTTTATTTTAAGGGGCGGAAGGATGCCATGCCCTGTTACGAGCATGAGGAATTAAGGGAAATTCAGTGCCGCAAACAACCCTCACGGCAGATTCCCTTCCCCGCTCATCCCATGCTGGCGCTCGATATTCATACGGATCAATATCTCAAATATCTTCTTTACTTCTTCCCCATCCAATCCCCTCTCAATCGCCAGGTTCACAACTCTTTCCAGCACCACTTTGTTTTGATCAACATCATTGATCGGCTTACACTCTGCTTTTTTTGCATCAAGCACATCCTTTGCAAGGGCAGTTCGCTGGTCGATAAGATTCAGTATCTGTATGTCGATTCTTTCTATCTTTGCCCTTATTTCTTTCAGAGGCATGCTTTCCCACCGCTATTATTGACTTTTGTCCTTATCACTTTTCCGCCGGATCGCTCCCATACGGGTTCAAGCTTATCGAGCAACTCAGGACTTCCAAGCGCGGTATAGGCAGGCCCTGTCCCTGATAAACTTACCCCATCGATACCCAGTTCAAGTGCCATCATCATGGGATCTGTGCTAAAGCCCAGGGCTGCGCAGTACAGGAAACCGTTCAGGGTCATGGCCTTCTCATAATTTCCCGCAACTGCTTCCTTATATGCCATTTCCACCCACTTGCCAATAAGCCGTGAACGCAGTACATTTGTCCCGGAGCTTAATACCTTTTTTTCAGGAGCTAATATCAGCACCTGTGAATCCCGCTCCTCCCTTTTGATGAGTTCTTTCTTCTTATTATCGGTTATCACGAATCCTCCGAGCATAGAGGCGCAGGCATCGTCAAAAGCCCCTGTTATCGTGACTTTAGCATCAAGCGCGGCCTGGACACCAATCTTGATTACTTCGAGAGGTTCCAGTTTTTCGCCAAGCGCATCAAGGGTGGCAAGAACAGTTGCATTTGCGGCCGCACTTGAGCTCTTAAGCCCGCTTGCTATTGGTATCTGGGATTTTGTTGCCACTTTGGCACCGATTTTTGAATCAAAGCGTAAAAGTGTGAGTTCAACACTGCGTTCGATAAGAGTTGTGTCACCGCCTTCTTCCATGTAGCCGATTATTTTTTTATCATCTGTAAGTATGACCTCAGCCTGTGTTTTTAAGTCAATACCAAATGCAGCGCCTTTCCATGTGGAAATCGCGTTGATTATTGTTCCTGCACCGTATGCATAGGCGTATCCAGCTTGCTTCATTTATTCACCTGCTCAATCATGCTACGTAAATCTTTTAATTCATTTAATACTTGTTCTTTCTTTAAATCAACAATATTTTCTTCGCGATCATATTTATTTAATAGCCTATTTACATAATCAAGTTCGATTAGAGTGGATTCGAATGATTCCGGGTCAATCATATATTCTTTTAGTTTTTTAATCGAAATAACATCAGCCCCTCCCTTTTCTTTTTCTATGTTCGGTTCGATACCATTGACTGTAATGACAAAATTATATTTTGAAAAACCGAATGCTCTTGCTATGTTGCGAGCATAAGCTTTTTTCTGCTGTGCATCCCGTTTTCTTAAATCTTTGTAACTTGAAATCGTGTTTTTATATTCTATGAATAAAATAGCTTTTTCGTTCTCGTTCCATAGAATGGCATCATATTCTTTTAGTTGTTTATTCTCCATCGCAACAACATTAAATAATACTGCATCGCACCAATCAAGATTTAAATTGTGCCGCAAATCCTGTTCTGAGACTTTAATATCATGACGCAACTCAAGCGTATAAGGTTCAGCTCTTAATTTCAAGATACGATCTCCATCCTGACAGTTGTAAATACAGGTCCTCTCGTATCTATTTTTTTCTGTAATCCCGTGATATACCGCTGTACAATGGGGTCTATCGTGATATTTATCTCAGATGGCACCTTGATGATCCTGGCCCTGATTTCGCAGCCATTTCCATTCTTTGCAGCTTCCTCTATCTCTTTTGCGCAGCGCGCCGCGAATGCATCAATATATCTTATGCCGGAACTGACACCGTTCTTGAATGCCTCATTCCACCTCGAAGTCCTGGGCAGGCCAAGGATGTCGTTCTTGTAAGAAATGACCTCGTTCATCGCAGCAGGTCCGCAAAGCTTTGTATTTTCCTCGGGCTCAATGACCCTGACACGAATATTCTTTCCTGATAATTCCCCTTCCCATGCTGTAAATTCACATGGGCTTACTGTATTCCCATACTGCTCACAGGTCCTGACGATCGCAGCCTGTATCTCTTTTCCTGTTTCAGTAACAGGCACATCCTCGACAAATATCATTGATGCTATTTCGCTATCTGACATGACCCAGTTGGTCCTGTACTGGAACTGCGGATATGTCAGAGCGCGGACATCCGTTGAATCGTGCAGTATCATTGCGAGGCGCTCAACACCCATCCCCAGGTTCATCACAGGATATGGTATATTGTACTGTGAGAGGGCAGATGGCGAATAAATCCCGAATGTTGCAACTTCGACCCAGCCGTCCTTGTATTTTGTCTTTGAACCCACAAGCTTCGGATGATATGCAAAAACTTCGGTCTGGGTATCAGGCACATAATATTTACTCCGCTTTTCATCGGGCCTGAAAGTGAAATTAGAAAAACCGAATTGAGAGAGAAGCCCCGCAGCCACAGCCTTCCCATCCTCTACGCTTACGTTCTCATCCATTATAACGCATGATGCTGAATAATACGCCATAAGCCGTGTGGCATCTTCGGCCTGCTCGCGCCGGAATACCCTGTCCACGGAAAAAAGGCGAAGCGGCACTTTCCGGTATTCACACATTTCGCCAAGACTTATGAACCAGCCTGATGTCATGTGGCTTCGAAGTGTATTCTGCGAGGATACGGGAACAAGTGACTTGAATTCAGGGAATACATGGTCTATCATTACTGCCACTCTGGAATCTGCGACTTTTAATCCTGCGGCCATTTCAGGGACAAGATCATCTCCCTCTATCTCACCTTTCTTATAGGAATGAAGGATCTGCCTTATTTTTTCAACGCCCTCATCACCAATGTCTCCCAGGATATTTTTTATCTGGATTATTCTATCATCGGATATTCCCACGTTTGGTCTTGGCAAGCCGCCTATGTAGAAGCAGCGGTCAAGAACTGCAAGAGCTTCGTATCCGAACTGTTTATGGATATCCCTGTCTTCAACTATGATGGGGTTCATGAATTCTTCAAAACCCATCCTCATATATGCATCGCGAAGGCGCTGGATTGTGTCAAAAACAGGATGCGGTTTACCATATTTCAAGGATACGCGCGGGTATTTTTCATTGATGCCGGGGTTTGTAACATATTTTTTGCCTTCATTCCAGGCTTTGTCAAAATCTTTCTTTGTTGCTTCTTTTATCTCATCGGGATTGAATTTCATGAATAGATATCTCCTGAACGTTTTTTAACAATATTAAATACGAATATATGACTAACGCGCAAGTACAATGAAACGAATATTAGCCGCAGATGAACGCAGATAAAAGCAGATTTAAAATAGAACACGGATTGCACGGATGACACGGATGCACACGGATCCGTGAAAATCCGTCCAATCCGTGTTATCCGTGTTCTAAGTCGCTGCTGCTCTCTTTCATACAAGATCGCCGTGATTGACATGCTTTGCGTTCTTTGCGAACTTTGCGGTTTAAAATCGTTCATAATCATCCCATTGCAGAAGTTTTTACGAACCCGCCTCTCATCATCATATCAACAAGCACAAGCGCCACCATCGCTTCCGCGACCGGCACGATGCGCGGCGGGATAGAAGGATCATGGCGGCCTGTTATCTTTATCCGGGTATCCTTCATAGTCTTAAGGTCTACTGTGTGCTGTTCTTTTGAGATCGATGGAGTGGGCTTTACTGCGATCCTGCAAACTATTGGTTCACCATTGCTGATGCCTCCAAGGATACCGCCTGCATTGTTTGTAAGAGGCTTTGGCTTACCATCCTGCATCCCGACCGGATCATTCATCTGGCTGCCTCTCATAATTGAACTCTTAAATCCCATGCCTATCTCTATGCCCTTCACAGCGCCTATACTCATTAATCCCTTTGCAAGTTCAGCGCCCAGCTTATCAAATACAGGCTCACCTACCCCGGCCGGGACTCCGAGGCCAATAATTTCAACGATCCCGCCTACACTATCGCCCTCGCTTCTGGCTGCATGGATCATTGCCTCCATTTGCAATGCATCATCCATATCCGCACACCTGACAGGGTTTTTCTCCGTATTTTCACGGATATGTTCTATATCGGTTGTCTTTGCGCGAATTCCTCCGATTTCAACTACATGACCTAACACTTCAACGCCATTAATACCGAGGATTTTCTTAGCAATTGCGCCGGCTGCGACACGTCCTATCGTTTCACGCGCTGATGATCTCCCTCCCCCCCGCCAATCGCGGTATCCATACTTTAATTCATAAGTCATATCCGCATGTCCCGGGCGGGGAGTGTCACGAAGCGCCTCGTACTTGCTTGAATCAACATCATTATTTCGCACAAGTATCGATATCGGCGCGCCTGTGGTCTTTCCCTGGAATATGCCTGATAATATCTCTGCTTTATCCTCTTCCTTGCGCGGGGTTGTTATATCGCTTTGCCCCGGACGCCTGCGGTTTAATTCTTTCTGGATATCAGACTCATCAAGTAAAAGGCCGGCAGGGCAGCCGTCAACGACAACACCGACGGCAGGGCCGTGGCTCTCGCCCCATGTTGTTATCCGAAAAAGTGTACCAAAAGTATTTCCAGACATGCGCTTTAATTTAGTATTATTGTTTATATATGTGCTTGGCCATGATAGACATACTCATTGATGAAGAAAAATGCACAGGATGCGGGGAATGTATAAGGGTTTGCCCGAAAGGGCCAAGGATTTACAGGCTCGTTAAGAAAAATGGTAAGACTGTTGCAGAAGTTGTGGATAAAAGTTTCTGTATCGGATGTACAACATGCGTGGCATACTGCATACCAAAAGCAATAAGGCTTGAGCGAGGGTGGTAACATAATGCCGGCTTTCGTTCAATCGTTAGGCGTGTGTAACAATTCCGGTTATAGTTCCTGTCGGCTTCTTAACAAGTTCAAAATCCTGCATTACAACTACGCTTGAAGTTGTTGAGACAGTGGTACTATTCGGGTAATATTCAGGATCGAATTTAACCGTAATATCATATGTACCATCAGGAACAGCCAGTGAGTAGAACCCTGATGCATCAGTCGTTGTTGAAATGCTGGTGTTGGTGAATATGTCCACACCGATGATACCTGCTTTTGTGACGCTATCAAGTACTGTACCATTGATATATCTTATCGATGTATCAGAAGAGCTGTTAATATTTACATTCCCGTTTATTACATTAGCCGGTACATAATTCCCGGCAGGATCAACAATCTGTACACTGGAAAGATATATCCCGGCCTGTTCATGCGAACCTGTGGCAGTAACGTTGATGGTCAAAAACGTTCCGGGAGAGGATACATTATAAGGACCAAGAATAGCGCTGTAAACATTTATTGATGTAACGCCTGGATTATTTAATATAACCGTGTTGAATAATGTACTGGCTCCGTTTTGTTTAAAAAACTCCCCTTCTATGACATTATTTAAGGAGAGCATGGAATTGTTAAATTCGACATTCAACTGCGCACCTGCAATTTCTGGTCCCTGTGGGTCTATTGTTATATTCAAATCAAATATGTCACCCTGAGTCACTGTCTGGTTCAGGGGAATGATTTTTACTTCAGCAGCAGATACCTGGTTAATAATAAATGTTAATGAGAATAACAGTATTATGTATTTGATATTGTTTTTCACATTTTATAGTTCTTTTGAACATGGATATGAATTTCATGGCATTAAAATTTTGAGCCAGAGTCCCGGATAAAAAAAGCTAAGTACGGTCTAAGCATGGTTAGTATTAATGCTTTCACTAACTTTAACGGGCCTGAACCTAAAAAATCCGCTACTTCTTGCAGCAGGAGTCATGGGGACAACAGGCGGCTCACTAAAGCGGATTGCGGATAATGGGGCAGGCGCAGTCATCACAAAATCCCTGGGGATTGAGCCAAAAACAGGGCATGCTAATCCGAGCATGGTTGAAGTGGATTGCGGTTACCTGAATGCAATGGGTCTTCCGAATCCTTCTTATAAGAATTTCCAGCAGGAAATTGATATTGCGCGGGATTCGGGCATCCCCGTGATCGCAAGTATTTTCGGGGGATGCGCTCTTGATTTTTCGCAAATCGCAGGAGCCCTGGATGCTGATGCGTTTGAGCTGAACGTAAGCTGCCCGCATGCCCACGGATTTGGCGCAGAAATCGGTACAGACCCAAATCTTGTGGAAGATATTACGATTGCGGTAAAAACCGCTACTGATAAGCCGGTCTGGGTAAAATTAACGCCCAATGTCACAGATATAAAGAGTATTGGATTGGCAGCCCAACGCGGGGGTGCTGATGCAGTTGTTGCGATAAACACTGTGAGGGGGATGGCAATAGATATCGAAAGTGGTTATCCTGTACTGGGAAACAGGTTCGGGGGTCTCTCCGGCCGTGCAATAAAGCCGGTTGCAATAAAATGTGTTTATGATCTTTACGATGCTCTTGATATACCTGTAATTGGCGCTGGCGGGATTTCGGACTGGAAGGATGCGGTGGAATTCATAATGGCAGGAGCCCTTGCAGTCGAAATTGGCTCTGCTGTCGGGAATAACATCAATGTTTTCAAAGATATATCAAAGGGTATGGAAACATTCCTGGCAAAAAAAGAATGGACATTAGATGAAGTTTGTGGGATGGCGCATAAAATATGAAACCTGTGAATGCCGTAATAACAAAGGTAGTTGAGGAAACACCAACAATAAGGACTTTTTTCTTTGATACCTCTTTTTATTCTGAGCCTGGCCAGTTCGTAATGGCGTGGATACGCGGCGTTGATGAAATCCCGATGGCTCTCTCCTATGATAATGCGATTACAGTCCAGAAGGTAGGGCATGCAACATCAGAATTGTTCAAACTTGGCGAAGGCGACTCAATTGGCATCCGCGGACCTTTCGGAAACGGGTTCCAGCTGAAGGGAGATCATATTTTGCTGATAGCAGGCGGGGTAGGGGCTGCGCCTCTTTCGCCTCTTGCTGAAAAAGCAAGTTTACAGGGGCTAAAAGTCACAACTCTTCTTGGCGCAAAGACAAAAGAAGAACTGGTATTCATGGAACGCTTTGAAGCAGCAGGATCGGTGATGGTCGCGACAGATGATGGATCTTCTGGAATACACGGATATGTGACCGGGTTGATACCGGAACAGGAAAATTATGACCGGATATATTGCTGCGGCCCTGAAATTATGATGAAAAAGGTGCTTGATAAAGTCGAGCCGGGAAAAGCACAATTCAGCCTCCACCGCTATATTAAATGCGGAATCGGGATTTGCGGGGCATGCTGCGTGGATGGCCTGCGCGTATGCAGGGATGGGCCTGTGTTCGGAGGGGAGGTTTTAAAGAACAGCGAGTTCGGGGTTTACAGGAGAAATGAGTGTGGGGAGAAAGTGAGAGTTTAAGAGAATAAGTACTTCACAAACACCAATCGTAAGCTATAAATACCATCGTTCGTATATATACGAATTGCAGTGGACAGGAAAAAACCTTTTTAAGATACCACCACTCCCCAACCTGTCCACTCACTCCTATACTAAATTCCCGATTTGAAATTTCAATACGATCATATCCCGGATTGGATTAATCACTTACCGAATATGTCACCATCTTCCTGTCCAGTCTCTTATCCGCAGGATCATCTTCCACATCAAAATGCGGTATTCCATATTCTTCATTCATTTTCAAAACAATTGTCTCAAAGTCAGAACCAGCCATCAGTTCCCTGATCAGTATCACCACAGGCCCGATTATCATGTAGTCGCAAAACCATTTATGCAAAATAAGGTCAACACCATTGCCCCCGATATAGTTCCTGAATGCATCCTTATAATACATTTCACTCTTGCAGCAATCAAGATAGTACAACTGGTATGGTTTCCTTTCCGAAAGATCAAATCCTTCTTTCATTGCATCAGTAAAATAAATCACATCATCGCTCAGGCTCAGATGTTTACCATATCCCGCGTGCGTTTTCAGGTATATGAGATCCTCGTTAGCAAGACTTTCGCGCCATGTTTCCTGCAGGTTCCCGCTGAAATTACGGCCAAGAATAAGATGTATTCTTGCCTTTATTTTCTTATTATCGTAATCGAATGTTTTTTGATACTCCACAAACCCGCGTTTGCTATCGGTCAATCTGAAGCCGATCGATACCAGTCTTCGCCTGGCTTCAAGAAAAACTTTAAAGTCAAAATTTGCACCCAGGGGGTCAGGACCTATAAGAAGAGTTGCATTGAATTTGCCCTCGCCAAAGAGCATGTCATATTGTGGGGCGATTCTTTTTGCCATGGCTGATGTCATTATGAAAAAAGGATAATATTTAACTTGTGTTCATAAAACCTATATGAATGTTCATTGAAGAATATACATATCCGGAGGTATATTATGATTTTTTTTAATAATTTTCAAGAAAAAATCCGAAATATCCTTAAAAAAATAGGAAAAGGAAACGCAAGCGAGTCCAATATGGCATCTCTTTGCGAATTACTTGATGACCACCAGGATTTAGTACCGGAAGCCATAGGGTTACTCAATGACATATTGACAAAAGGAAACGTAAAAGCGTTAAATTCTGCAATTTCAGCCTATGACAGAATGGCACAAAATCATATCGGGGTAGCACATTATCAGGTAGATGTTATCGTAAGCTGCATGAGGGATAGGAGAAATGACCTGCATGAAAACAATATGTTGAATATCCTTGAAATCCTTTCAAAAATAGCCCCGAAATACCCGGATCGGATGAAAACCGCAGTCCCTGAACTACTTATCACCCTTGAAAGTACGAATGCAAAAAGCAGGGAGATATCTTATTTCATACTTAGCATCCTTGCAGCCACCCATCATGAGTTTTTCAAAGACCGGTCAAAAGAGATCATCCGGATTCTAAACGGTCTCAACGTGGATGAGAGAATATATGCTATCAGGTTAACGAAACAACTTGCCCAGAAGGATCCGGCAATAGTAGCAGATACATACGACCTGTTAGAAGATTTGCGCCTTAATCATCCGGACAGTAATTTGCGCTCAGAGGCCGGATTTGCAATGGATAAACTGAAAGAAGCAGTCCAACAGGAACCTTTGCAATCAGCGCCAGTGAAGAATATACGAAAACCAGAGCATCTTGTTGGAAGAGCTGAAATGTCCGATAATCTTTTTTCAGGATTATCCGAACTGATGGCCCCGGATAAAGAGGAAATGATAGATCTTTTGAAAGGAATGAATCTCAAGCACCTGATTGTTAGTAAATAACATTTTTCAAATCAGGATGAGCCTTCGCATATCCCGATCTCACCCATCATATTCCTGACACCGAGCGCCACACCCTCCACCTCTATCCCGCCCTTTCCTTTGGCGCCATCGCCTACGATATACAGGTTCCTGACAGGAGTCTTATTCCCGTTATCGGTTCCTGATGATGCCCTGTTGACAGGCCATCCGCTGGAATATGATTGGATCAAAAGCACTTCGTATTTCTTACCAGGGAAAAGCTGCTTCAGGTCAAAGAGTCCAAGATTGATCTCAGATTTCAGGTCATCTGTAATAATTGCCTGGTGAGACATCACAAGATGTTTTCCAGGCGGTGCAAGAGATGGGTCTGCATTTGTAACTTCATTGATGCCATTTATCCTCCTGGCGTATGGTGTAAAAAACACACCGCTATGGCCTATCAACGCTTCATCCGAGGAAAGACATATTTTGATTCCTTTTGAAGGTTTGACATTTGATATTTTATCTAAATATTCCTTATCCCTGCACTCATACAATTTGCTTGTCCCAGAATGTCCTGTGTCACTGATCACAATGTCAGCATCAATTGTTTTTCCATTAACGATGACACCTTTTGCATGTTCATTTTCGATGATTATTCTTTCAACACCGGATTGTGAATAAATCCTTCCCCCATTTGATCTTATTATCCCAGAAAGCGCATCTGTTACAGCGCCGCATCCACCCACCGGGATTCCTGAGCCTTTGTAGAGATACATATTATCGATTATTTCAAGCATCTCCCGCGCCGGGACATCCTTTGCCGCAAGGCTCAATGCCCAGCCGCAAAAAGAATCAGCAAGCTTGAAAAGGAATTCATCATCAAAATATTTCAATACCCAATCCCTGAATGATATATCGCTTTTTGGTTTGTATTTCAGGGAATACGCAAGAACAGTCCCGAGTTTCACCTGCTTTGTAAGTGTAAGTTCATTCCGGAAATCATGAAACGAGATTATTTCTCTGTTTTCTTTCTGGATCACTGCCATCGGCGAAGAATCAATGATGGTTACATCCGCACCCACTTCTTTTAACATCTGTGCCAGGGGCCCGCGCGAGCCATGAGGTATCATGTGAAGAGCGCCAGTGCTGAGTTTGAAACCTTTATAAGGAAGATTTGTAAACCTGCCCCCAATAAAAGGAAGGCGCTCAAAAATCTCAACATCGTATCCGGCTTTTGTGAGTTTTGCTCCGGCAAGCAACCCGCCAAGACCCGCGCCAATAACTACTACCTTCATTACGCCTCCGAAATTGCACATTGGGGGCAATAATCAACGCATTTGCCGCATTCTGTGCAGTTCTCATTCATGGCAGCGCGGCCAAATACATTAATTGCATCAAATGGACAATATGCAGCGCACTGGCCGCATCCCACGCAATCATCGTTTATCTTCATTCAACCCCTGCCGCTCCTATTTTCTCTGCAAGTTTTGCAAGCACTTCTTTTCTCATCCCTTCCACGAATTTAATGCTTCCCACCACAAGATGCCCTCCACCGCTTACGCCAGCGCCTTTTATCTCGCTGTGAAGTTCTTTCACCATCTGGGGGATGTTCATCCTGACGCCTTTTGAGCGAAGCACTGCAAAATCAGGCCCGTATCCGATGGTGACTAAAGGCTGTCCTGCATGCTGGTTACATAACCTGTCATGTATCTCCCCACTTGTCTTTCCAGGAGGCGGGAACGTAAATTTATGTGCAAAATTCTCAACGTCGATCACGTTCATTATTGTCCCGTTAGGCAATTTCTGCGTTTTAACATTAGGCATTGATGCCTCAAGCTGTTCGGTAATTGCAGCATTTGCCTGCTCGTTCAATAAATTCACGATCTTTTGATGTCTTACATTCGAATTAAGATTAAGGATATCATTCATTATCCCCCTTCCATCGTTGAACCTCTGCCAGAATGCCTCATAATCGATTGCAAGAGCCATTTTCCTCAGATCCTCGATCTTATATTTATCTGCCACAAGGGCTTTGTAACTATCAGCTTCAGGTGCAGACGACCTGTCGCCCATTGCTGAAACCGCAGGAAGGTGCTTTATTTCTTCTGTCACATCAGGGTTTATCATTCTTGCGATTTCAGTACCGATCATCCCTGTTGTTAATCCATAATCCCCGCCTGCATAAGCAGGGTTCACATGTTCAAGAACCATGCTATCGATAGACCCGTCCGGGTGATGGTGGTCAATGACCATGATATCAATTCCATAAATAACAGCCTGTTTCATGGAAGGCATATCTTCCTCTGTCGCCCCGTTATCCATCAACACTACAAGCGGCATCTTCTGGGAAAAACGCTCCTGGTCCTCAAGCGCAAAAGTAATATCTTTTGTCACATCCTCTATCTCATAAAAAGGCGCTTTGGAAGGAGAGCGCCTGAAAAAGTGCCGGTCAGCATCAGATCCCCCGATTTCCCTGATAAGAGGCAAAATGGCACGCTCAATTGCGATAGCAGATGTTATTCCATCTGCATCAGCATGATGTCTTATGATTATTGGCCTGGATTTATATACAGCTTTCATTATAAGCCTGGCAGCGTTTTTCATCCTAGGTTTTAACTTATCGAGTATATCACTTTTTACAAGGAACTGGATTTCGTGGGGTTGGACGCGTTTGTCTATGGCTGCTTCGATCTGCTCTTTTATTCCTGCGGCATCCTTTCCTCCCAGCTGTCTTATGGAGCGGATCTCAACCTGCAATGCGCCATTTCTCATGGAAGGTTCCCCAATGACTTTAACAATCATCTCGGCCTTTATCTCCGGATATGCCCGTTCTCCTGCTTTTTCAAATGCCGCGCACTGGACTGTCCCCTCCTCATCTGAAATGGAAAATATCGTGGGACCTCCGGTCTGCTTTATCTGGATGACCTCACCTGAGAGGTGGATGAGTTTCCCGAGGAACTTTGTGAGCTCTATGGTCTTTCTTCTGGGAAGCTGTTTTTCAACATAAATTACCTGGTATTCTTTCGCACTCCTGAGCAACAGTTCGATATTGCCGTTCTGGGCAATGTTTTTTACTTCGACGAATATCTTGTCCCCGATTTCAGGAGTATAACTCAGATTGCTTGAATGAATAAGCCCCCGCATTTGTGGATTCAGGTCAACGAACACACCAAAATTGGCATGACCCTGCACTTTTCCTTCGTAGATCTTCCCGATCTCAAGTTCACGTATGTCGCATTCGGTACCGAGGATATGGACATATTGTTTTTTGGCGCAGTTTTCACACAGTTCTCCCCTGCCTGTAATTTCTATCCCGCATACCTTGCATGTGATGAATTTCCCCCGCCCTCCGCACGCTTTACAGGGTTCTGTCACCGAGAATTTGCCTGTACCGAAACATTTTATGCACTTTATGCCACCACCCATAAGGGCACCAAGGTCTTTTTCAGAAAGTCGGTCAAGGCTTATGGATTTTGGCTTACCAGTACCTTTGCAGTCAGGACATTCCCTTTCACTGAGGATTATAGTCCCTGTGCCTTTACAGTCTTTACATTCAGTAGTCATAGATTTGAGTGATAGATGTGTTCAGGGGTGAAATAGGTTACGCGGGGATTATGTTTGATGCAAAAGAAAAAGATATTTATCCCCTTACTATCATCGCTTATAGTGAGTAAATAAAATCATGAATACTGACCAGCCACCTTCTCATCAGGAATGGAAAGCCCTTTATGAGGCAACTATTGAATTCAAAAAAGCTGCTCCCTGGGACTGGATGCACGATATTGATATTTTCGGGGTACAGGATCCGGTAAGCGGTGAAATAGGGTACTGCTGCATCATGGGCGCAGCAGGAGAACATTATGCCCTTGGAGTTTATTTAGGCGCAGAGGGACTTGAAGGAATAATGAGGATCGTCTCAGGTGATGTTTCTCCTTACGATGGAGAAGCACTTTTTATTCAGAAATGCCTGATGGCATCCTTTGAGGATAGGAAATACTTACAAAAAGAAGACCTTCAACAAATAAAAGCTCTTGGTTTGAAGTTCAGGGGAAATAACGCATGGCCCATGTTCAGGAATTATACGCCGGGTCTTGTTCCGTGGTTTCTGACAGGAAAAGAGGCCGTGTTCCTTACACTTGCCCTGCAGCAGGCAGTTGAAGTTTCCCGGCGCTTTCAGAAGGATCCCGATATGCTCAATCACTCACCAGGCGAACAATATCTGGTTCGTGTTCCCTTGCAGCAGGGTGTGAATATTTTATGGAAGGATGAGTGGATAGAACCCACATTTCCTGAAAGAAATGACTTTCCAGTAATGGCTTTAGATGAAACAATTTTGGAGAGATTGAAAAAAGTAAAATTCCAGCAAAAAGGGGTATGGGAAGTTGACTTTTTTTATGTGCCTGCACCCATAAAAGAAAAAGAGGAAAGGCCATATTATCCTTATATGTGTATTATGGTTGAACATAGATCTGCATTTGTTTTTTACTTCCAGATTGAAAAGCGGGAAGAATTCACCTTAAAATTCCCTGATAAGTTCGTCAGTTTTCTTGAAGGTGCAAAGATCAAACCTAAAGAATTTCTGGTTAAACGCGATGAAGTCTATGTATCACTGGAACCTTTTGCTGCAATGCTGGGCAGTAAAATTAAAATGGTCGAGGACCTGCCCATGCTTGAAGATGCCCGCAGAAGCATGAGAAAGTTCATTTGATGAGCGTATCAAGAAAGCAATAAGAGAAGATATGTTAGAACGGGTAAGAGAAAAATCTGGCTTTAATAAAGAAGATTCCTTTTTCAAAATGCAAACTTTCCGGGCATCCAGAGACTTATCAGAAGAGCATGATGAAATATATGACGAAAAAATATGAAATAGAGCACGCATTTACTCATCCGTAAATATGGTTCTGTCAAGTCTATGTTTGCTGATAGATGTTGTCAAAACTCAAATAACTCAAAACAGGAAGTACAGCCACATTTCTTTTTATTTGGAGTCTTCACAGTAATAGCCTAGCATGGAATCTATAACCTGGGAATCTAAGCCATGCACAATTATACCATAATCCTCATTGTCACCATGCCAGTGAACTCTCTATAAGGTTTGGATAGGCATACCAACCACCAAAGTTAGTAAACTCTGATTATGAAAAAACCTGACCTTCCTATTTGTCAAGTAACATTATAAAATCATTCATCGCAAACATTTAGTTGCATATTCTGGATATGCATCATGGGCATAATTAACTATTTCAATAGTTCTTTTATCCTTAAATTCTTCTTTTAATTCAAGTAGAACGGTCTTAATTGAATCTGGCAACACCCCCCATAATTGCGCTGCCTGCTCATTATCCTTATTTATGTAGTTTTTGAATATATGGTCTTCTGGGGTTGTTCCCATTTGTAACTCAAGTTTACCCTTAGACACCAAATCCTTTAATGCATTTTCAACTACGTTAGAGTATGCACCATAATTATGCGGATACCATGAAAAAATACCTGAATCATTAAGACCTATACGTTCCCCAAAAATACATAATTGTTTAAATATTGGTGTTTTTTTCAATGAATTACCATTTAAATGTAATAATACCAAAACCCAATCATCTGGAGTGAAATCCACTACTTTCTTTATATCTTCCTTTGTTCTATTTCTAATTTCATTTCGTTTCTCCCATTCTTTGAAAGCAATAGAACCACTTTCATCTTCCCAATCAATTTCATCCCATGACATAATTTTACGACCATTCATTTTTATAATGTTCTAACATCCCTGACCTATATTTTATACCTTTTGAAACTAGTGTTTCAAGCAGATGCAACCCATCGTCTTGGGTTATTATTTCCTTTCTTACGCATTCTCTTATAATATCAATGTGGTTCATAACCCTTAAGCCTTTCTGCTTAGCGATAGTTTTTGCATCCTTTTCATCTATCAAAACGAAAGCGCTTCCAAGTGATAATTTAGCTTGTTCTCCTTTGACAATCACGTATGCTTCGGTATAATGTTGTTCCGGTTCCCATGTTTTTGCATTCATAGCTATTTCTTGTGCAATTGGAATCACGCTATTCATCACAGAAGAAATAAAAAAAGGAGATATGATTATATGTCCTTCATTCTGCATTTCTTTTACCTTATTCTTTAGTGGGGGTTTTATTTCGTTTATAACTTCAGTGGGGATCACCACTTCAAACCCTTCTTCTGGAAACAATGATGGTATTAAATTTAGCGCATTGGCCATTCCTAAGTTAATTAAGGGACTTGTATTAGAAATCACAATAGTTTTTTCCACATTCTGAATTAGCAATTGGTCTTAATATACCCTATGATTGAATGTGTTTAATATAAAACATGGTGTGAAAAAAGTGTGGATCTGCATATACAGTATCAAAGGGTGTTGAATAATAACCCAAAAAGCCACACATAGCCACTTTTGTTTTTATTCACACATCTTATTTTAATTTATAGGGCACGAAATTAAAGGGCAGTTTACTGTGTTTCTGCTGGTTTTTGATGATAATTGAGGATATGGGGATATTCCTGATATTTTAGATTGGAAACGGGTTTATTTGAAAGAATTTTAAAAATTTACTATACTCTCAATAGTGTATATTCACTATTGACGCGTCTTTGTCGTGAGGGGAGTTATACAACATCATCCTCTTTAGATGGGGATGAGAAACTTAAATCCTGTTTAGAAAGCATGTTCTTGAAGGGGAGTCGTGGCAAAACAAAAATCGGGACTATCATGATAACAAACAATCCCCCTAACCCCCAGTAGAATTCTGGAGTCCCTTTTAAATCAATTATTTTAAATAAAGAATATGTTGCGATTGGAGCAAATGTTAAACAATAAATTACAAAAGGCAACATCTCAGGAGCAGTTCTTTGAAAAAGAACTCTCATTTTCAATTGAGATTCTCTTCTTGCTTCTGCATCATACCTTTTCTCAATTGCTTCAGAAACTCTCTCGATTTTTTCAATTTCCTTTTCAGATAAAGAAGTAGTATCATCTATGTATTTATCCTTATATTTTCCAGCCATTTGTTTCGCCTCTATTATGATTATAATAATAATAGTATTCTATATATGTATAGTTATCTATAGAATTATTATTGACCTGATGAAAAAATGAAGCTCATCCTCAAAGACAAGCGCACCGTCTGGCTTGAAAAGATATAGGAATGAGAAGCAACGGTTAAATTCAAAAATGTTTTACACTTTTGAGCTTTGATTGTTCCAGAGTATCAAAGATAAATAACTATCCGAGCAAACGTAGACTTGACAGAACCCATGAATATTACTTTTATTCTATTTCTATTTCATTTCATCATACCCGATCTCTTCTTTTGTCAGGTAGCAAGCAGGGTCATCGGCCCAGACGTTATTATATATCGCTTCAGCCCTCACGCGGAAGTTCCCGTTGCAAATATCGAACCATTTGCAGTGGGCGCACCTGTCAGAATTTGCCTTTATAAGAGGCTTGCGGTTCTTGAGTCCTGCCATTAATTCATTGGTGGTATCCATCCATATCTCGCTGAATTTCCGTTCTTTCACGTTGCCAAATGAGTAGTGCCTCCAGAACTGGTCTGCATGAACAGAACCATCCCAGGAAACGCAGCCTATACCGATGCCTGTAGAGTTGCCCTGGTTCATCTGCAATAATTCAAACACTTCTGCGGCGCGCTCCGGGTCTTCTTTCAGGAGACGGAAGTAAACATACGGGCCGTCGCAATGATTATCAACAGTCAGTACTTCGATCGGAAAGCCTCTCTCATGGAGCGCCCGGGTCCTGTCCATTATAATATCAAGGGTTTTCCTGCTTTCCTCATGCGAGAGTTCCTGCTCAACCATTTTTGAGCCGCGCCCTGCATAAACAAGATGATAGAAACACACTCTTGGGATATTTTCTTTTTCAAGAAGATCAAAAATAGCCGGTATATCCTTTACATTTTGTTTGTTGATCGTAAAACGCAATCCTACCTTGACGCCTTCTGCCAGGCAGTTCCGCATGCCATTCAGGGCAGCATCGAACGCTCCTTTTACGCCCCTGAACTTATCATTCGTTTCTTTCATGCCATCAAGTGAAACCCCGACATATGACAGGCCGATGTCCTTCAGGACTTTAGCCATTTTTTTATCGATAAGCGTGCCGTTCGTAGAAATGACCGCGCGCATCCCTTTTGACCTTGCATATAGCGCAAGTTCAGGAAGGTCTTTTCGCATTGTGGGTTCGCCGCCCGAAAAAAGAATAACTGGCGCGCCGAACTGTGCAAGATCATCAATAAGCTCCTTACCCTGCCGGGTCGTTAGTTCGTTCTTATATTCAATGTCTTTTGACCGGGCATAACAATGGACGCATTTAAGGTTGCAGCGCCTGCCCATGTTCCAGACAACGACCGGTTTTTTGTCTTTTGAAAATTGCAATAAATGCGATGGGAGTTTACCTGAATCACGCCCATACCGCAGAGCGTCTGATGGTTCAACAGTCCCGCAATAAAGTTTTGAAATGCCTATCATTTTTTTTCTCCAATATATGTTCGTATAAGAACGAATCTATTTTATATAAACCTATCCTGGTTACTTTATTAGGTTAAATCAATTAATAACCCTTTGTGTTCATCATATTTTATCAGGATACTTGAAGAATTTTGCGCAATTTCTTTTTCCACCAGTATCCTGATCCCGCCCTGCATGAAAGTTATATCTCCGGAAAGCGCTTTTTTGACAGGGATAATCTCAAAATGCTTGCAGCATCCGCCTCCGCCAATGAAAATACGCATTGCGGGTGCATTTTCTTTAAATAACTCTGTTCTAATGAGTTCGAGGGCAGCATCATCAATAAAAAGTTCTGTCATTTGTCTTTTTTGTCTTTTTTGTTCTCTGTTTTTATGTCAATTTTTAAGCTGTTTTAATCTTCGGCGTTTCAGAAGAATACATCTTATGCATATTAAAAATTTTTTATTTATAATACTCCTTCTCCAGCCCTTATTATTTTATCTATTATTCCATATTCCAATGCCTTTTCTGCCGTAAGGAAAAAATCCCGGTTCGTATCATTCTCGATGACTTCTATGGGTTGCCCTGTATGATAGACCAGGATATTGTCCAGAACTTTCTTGACCCTGTCCAGTTCTTTTGCCTGGATATCTATCTCAGTTGCCTGTCCCTGCATGCTACCAAGAGGCTGGTGTATCATTACCCGTGCATTAGGAAATGCCATTCTCCTCCCTTCTGTGCCTGCTGCCAGCAAAATCGCTGCCATCGACGCAGCTTCACCGATACAGATAGTTGCAACACTGCACTTCATGCACTGCATGGTATCATAGATAGCAAGACCTGCGCTGATCACACCTCCGGGGCTGTTTATATAAATACGGATGTCACCTTCAAAATCCTTGTCTTCCAGATAAAGAAGCTGCGCAATAATACTTTCAGCCATCTCCACATCGATATCACCACTTAGAAAAATTATTTGTTTATCCAGTAGATGAGAATACAGGTTCATTTGTCGAAAACCATGTGATGTTTGTTCGGATACATCTAATATGTGTGAATTTGCCATTATCCCTTCCCTCTATTTCGAACTGAATCCTGCTTAAGAATTGATATTCTTACAGCCTGTCAAGTTAACAATTATAAATCACTTGATAAATTCAGCGATGGAATGCAAATATAATATTTCCCTTGATACTAAATAAATGTTTATAACGTGGAATCAAAAGTTTGAATCGAATCTATCCTAAAAGTTAAGTTAGATGAACCCCTTCACACAAGCGGTCTTGATTGCATATCACCCGGTAAAACTGGTAATTCTGTTGTGTTTATAAGCATTTGGGAGTCGATTTCTTTTGCCCTTTCCAATAATAACCTCTTACCACGTTTTGTTAAGGCAAAGATAGGTATAGATACCCCGAACTGTGCAACTGCCTTGCCTGCCACACCGTTTCGGATATATCTGGACATACAACCTGTAGTAATATCAACAAGACGGGTAAGCTCTCTGGACTCTTCTTTTCCTATACCTGTTAAATGCACAGCAAAAGTAATAATGTCAACACCTTGTTTTGATTCAAGCTGTCTGCATTCTTTTGCTACTTCTACAGAAGACACGGGTACACCAATTTTTTTATGACCGAGTTCAATTGCTTTTTTTACTCCCGCCACAGAATCCATTTTTGCACTGATCTGGTCCAACACGATCCCGCCTGCACATTCTACTCTTTTGATAAGTATTGGAATAGGACTCGTTTCCAACAATCCCGGCATCAAGGCGCCTATTCCCTGAACTAAATTGGGATTATTGGTTATGACAGTACCTGCCCCATCGCAATTAATGACACAGGAATCTATCAATCCCGCTTCTAGAGCAGTCATGAAGGTCTCAGAAGCTCCAAAGCCAACAAAGACATCCATATTAATTCTCCTGTTGGAAGTAAACATGCCAAATTCCCGTATCCTGTATTCAATATTTTCCTTTGCAACCTGGGAAGTGATTTTTTTTATACCTTTTACTTTGTCCCAGATAGGGCAATATCTGGTCAGGGGATTGCCGACATCAACCACTTTCCCATCTTCTATGGTGATGCGGGTTCTTCCCATTGCTTCTACAACATGTTTACTCATTGATATGATACTTTTGCGCACATATTTGTTTCTCCACAATATTTAAACTAATGGCTTTGGTTGCCTTTCGTCTGGCAGTTCAGGCAGCTTCGCTGTATTCACAAGAATCGAGTCGCTCACATCTTTTGCTCTTTCCAGGAGCAGCTCTTTACTCCGCTGCGTAATTGCGAATATAGGTATACCATTGCCAAACTGTGCTATTGTTTTACCCTCTATTTGTCCTCTTATCCACTTTGATGTGCAGCTTGTGGTCATATCAATAAGCCCGATAAACTCCTTTGCCTCATCTTCTGGCATAGCTGTTGTATGCACTCCAAAGACAATCACATCTGCGCCATTCGATTTCTCAAGCATGCGTATCCTCTTTAGGTCTTTAATATTTGTAACAGAGACCCCTATTTTTTTATATCCGGCATCAATTGCCCTTTTCACGCCTTCTGGTTGATCTATAGCAGCAGTGTCTTTATCGAGCACGATTCCTCCAGCGTGCTCGATTCTCTCTATAAGTTCAGGTATTGGAGAGGTTTCTACCAATCCTGAAATTTTTGCACCTATCCCCTGTACGAGTTTTGGGTTAGAGGTAATTACAGTGCCTGCACCATCGCATGCAGTTACGCATGCATCCAGCATCCCCTTTTTAAGGGCGGTCATAAATGTCTCGCTTGCGCCAAAGCCAACGAAGGTCTCCATTTCAATTGCCCTGTTGGCGGTGAACATGCCGAACTCTTTCATTCTAAGGTCGATGTTTTCCTTTACAATTTGAGGTGTAAATTTCTTTACGCCTGTTACCTTATCCCAGATAGGGCAGTATTCGGTCACAGGCTCTCCTACCTCGACTATCTTTCCATTTTCTACTACCACACGGGTTTTCCCCAATGCTTCCATTATGTGCCTATCTTTCATAAAATCACCTCGGCTTATGATGCCTTATTATCACTGTTGTTAATATCAGACTATAATGGTTGTTAAATAGGAAACAGAAGCAAAACATGCGGCAACCATTGCCTTACTGCGGTGATGCACATTGATTTATTTTGAATCGATGGGATACATATTATTGACTATAAAGGAATGCATGAAAAGTTAGCCACCTCGTCCACTGTGCTTGTGTGATTTTTTAGCCCATATAAAGTCTGGCGTGCGTCTCTATGTATGCGTTTTTCTATAAGTCCTTCTTTATCCAGTATATTCAGGGCATATCTCACAGTTCTGTTTGGAAGACCACTTTCATCTGCAATTTCTTTCTGAGTTAATAGCCCATTATAATCCAGGATTTTGAAAACAAACTTTGCAGACATAGCTAAATTTTTGAACCTCTTTATGCGCCAGTCTTCCCTGGCCATTATCTCTGTCCTGGCCTTAACAGAATTTACCATGCCATTTTATATTATTGCTGCCACACAATAAAGATTGTGTGTTTTTTGGAGAATCCAATAAGATTTTAAACGAACAAATAATATATGGCGAACAATAATATATGGTGCAACGTGAAGGAGTCAACATGAGCAGGATAGAGAAAGATAGTATCGGGGAAATCGAAGTCCCGGATAATGTTTTATATGGCGCATTTACAACACGCGCTTTGCGGAATTTCAGGATTAGCGGCATAAAAGCCAATCCTGATTTTATAAAATCACTCGCCATCATCAAGAAAGCATGCGCAAAAGCCAACATCAGGCTCGACATGCTTAATGAAACCATCGGGGATGTGATAATCCAGGCCGCAGATGAGATCATCGAAGGAAAATACAGGGACCAGTTCATCCTTGACGTGTTCCAGGCAGGCGCAGGCACTCCTTTTAATATGAACATGAATGAGGTTATTGCAAATGTTGCGACATTGAAACTTGGCGGTGATCCGGGAGAATATTCGAAAGTCCATCCGAATAACCATGTGAACATGGCGCAGTCTTCAAATGATGTTATCCCGACCACGATAAGATTAAGCGTCCTTCTATCACTCTTGCCCATGAAAAAGGAACTGGAAGAATTAATTACGGTATTTAAATTAAAAGCAAAGGAATACAACCATGTGATCAAAGTTGGCAGGACTCATCTTGAAGATGCCGTACCGATCAGGTATAGCCAGGTGCTTAACGGATATGCGGCATCACTTGAAAAATGCCTGGAACGAATCAAGACAGGCGAAAAGAGCATGCTTGAACTGAGTATTGGCGGTACTGCTGTCGGGACCGGCATAAACACACATCCGGATTTCAAGAAAAGGGTTATTTCGGAATTAAATAATCTTACAGGCTTTGAATTCCATTCAGGCAACAGCATCATGCTATCATGGAGCATGACCGGTTTTGTGGAAGTTTCCAATGCCCTGAGGATGCTTGCTATTGAATTGAATAAGATCTCAAATGACCTGCGCCTTCTTAATTCCGGGCCCAGAACCGGAATTTCGGAAATTGTCCTTCCAGAAGTTGAACCCGGCTCTTCCATTATGCCTGGCAAGATCAATCCTTCCATAGCTGAAGCCGTGAACATGGTATGTTTCCAGGTCGCAGGCAACGATCATGCTGTTGCAATGGCAGCAGAAGCAGGCCAGCTTGAGCTTAATGTGATGACACCGCTTATCGCATTTGACCTTTTATGGAGTATCGGGCTGCTGTCGAATACAATGAAGATGTTCCGTGAAGATTGCATATCGGGAATGATAGTGGATGAGAAAAGATGCAATGAACTTATTGAAAATAGTCATGCGCTTGCGACAGTGTTGAATCCATATATAGGCTATGATAAAGTGGCTCAACTCGTTAAAACAGCGCTGTTGGAAAATAAATCCCTTAAACAGGTACTTATTGAGAAGGATATTATCCCACGGAAATACCTGGATGAGATTCTTGATGCTATGAAGATGACAGAACCCGGGATAGTGGATAAAAGGATTATCTATGAAATTAAATCATACGGGAAAAAGGATGTATGATTTGAAGAATTTAACAGATTATAATTATTGTAGATTATAATCATTGTTGATTTCAAATAACTATAAATATTTAGAGTTATAATATTATTTTAAGGAGGCTAGACTAATGGATATATTTGAAGTATTATCCGCTGTCTCAAAGAGAAGAATTAACTTGATGAAAAGCGGCATAACAAAACATAAAGCCCTCATTAAAGCAGAGAAAGTTGTATCTAAAGAATATCATATATCATTACCCGATATACAGAAACTTGTCGGGGATAAGATCAAACCCAGAAGTTTATAAATATCACAACTTTTTGGGATCCGGACTTTGCATCACGAACATGTAATCCTTTTTTTTGGGTTTTAATACCCGATAGCGGAGTTCGGGTAAGATAGGGTTAAGGTTAATAATGAAAAGATATATCAACTCTTAAATTATATTTGAATCCAGGAGTCAGGATACATGGAACAGGATTTAGCAAGAATAGGCGTTTCTCTTCCCGAGAATTTACTTGAGAGATTTGATGAGATAATCACTAAAAGAGGTTATTCTTCAAGATCAGAAGGAATAAGGGATGCTATCAGGGGTTACATTCGTTATTATGCCTGGATGAGCGAAGTAGAAGGCGAAAGAGTGGGGACCATCTCGCTTGTGTACGACCATAACCAGCGCGGTCTTGTCAATTCATTACTTGACATAGAGCATGAATTCACAGATATAATCCGTTCCTCAATCCACATACACATCAATCATGATATGTGCATGGAAGTATTGATGGTACGGGGAGAGGGACAGAATGTTAAAGCTGTTACTGAAAAGATAATGACACTTCGCGGTGTAAAGCATGTCAAGTTAACAACCATTATTCCGGATGAAGAGATCTAAAGCTATGCGCGAATTTATTTTATATTCACGGACCGGACGAACCGATTCAAGATTCCCGAACCTGAGAGAAGCCGGGAGACTTGATGTTGTTTACCAGTCCATATTGATGTCGCTTTTCCGTTCACATGGTATTAGAAGAGATGTTACATTCCATGCATTACTGGGAGGACCCCCGAATCCACCGCTTGAACTCATGGTCGAAGGAGAAACACTCAGGGATGCCCGGACCGATGAAAAAACATGGGAAGATATAATGCGAAAAGTCCTCTCAGGAAGGGAACATCCGGGGATAACGGTTCGGAAAAACAGTCTTCAACACCTGGTAAAAGAGAAACGGAGCATATTTGTGCTTGAAGAATCCGGAGAAAGCATAAATACCATTGACCTTGGGAGCGACCCTGTTTTTGTCCTTGGCGACCAGGTGGGATTACCCAGGAAGGATGAAGAATTCGTGCTGAGGTATGGTAAAAAAGTCTCGATCGGGGAAAAAGCATATCTTGCTTGTGCATGCATTTGCATTATTAACTATATTCTTGACAGGAGAGAATCATTGCTAACTTGAACAAATATGTATACCATTCCATTACAGGCAATTGTGCTTTATCTGATCTCAGGATACTTACATCGCTCCCTATCGTCAATATCTAAAATTCTGTACATTCTTCTTATGCTTCCCGGAACGATCGCTCATGAAACCAGTCATGCATTAGCCGCTTTGCTCATGGGCTCACGTATCACAGAATTCAGCGTCATCCCGTCAGGAGACACACTGGGACATGTAGAATATACTGCTCCGAAGATACCCATCATCGGCAATGTTGCCATATCGATTGCCCCATTGATCGGATGTCCGGTAATATTACTTCTTATGAGCAGCTATTTTGGAGTTTATTTTGGCCTTCATCCAGGTTCTTTTGACATCCTGACTGAAACAAGATTTTTACTCGATGGAACTCATTCTTTCATAACAGGCCTGGATTACTTAAGCTGGAAAACATATCTTTTCCTTTACTTTGCACTAACCCTGGGAGCAGGCGCAGCACCCAGCAGAACCGATATCATAACCATGCTTCCAGGTCTGGTAGTAATTGTTACGGCATTCTATGCATTGAATTACTTCGGGGTCAAAATCCAATACCTGGATATAATATTCTCATCGTTAAGTGCATCTCTTTCCATAGCGATAATTCCATTACTGGCTGTGGCAGTCATTATTGGGATACTGGAGTTGATTACGATTGTAAGACCATAATGATCCTTATTTAAGAAAGGCAGATAAGTATATACCCGTTATCAACCAAGATTTACTGGGAGTATATGTGAACCAGGAAAAAGAACCAGATCCTGTTAGCCGCAGAAGGTTTTTGACACTGCTGGGAATTCTTTTCGCAGCAGTAATAGCAGGTCTTGCCTATCTTAGGCAGATCGGGATAAAAACAATTAATAGATTCAGGATAAGAAGTATCGAACAAAACCCTGCTTTTGACCCTGATACCTGGAAACTCACAATAGAGGGGCTTGTAAATACTCCGCTCAATATAAGTTATAATGAACTTCTCAGGCTTGAAAGCGAGGAACAAATTTCTGATTTTCATTGCGTTGAAGGCTGGTCTGTGGAAAATGTGAAATGGAAAGGTGTGCGATTAAAAGTGCTATTTGATAAAGCCGGACTCAAATCCAATGCTGCTTTTGCTACATTCCATTCTTCAAGCGGCTTATACAGTGACAGCCTCTCGGTAAAAGAAAGTCTTGAACCCGATGTCATGCTTGCTTACATGATGAATGATGAGCCATTGCCTCAAGAACAGGGTTTGCCGTTACGTCTTGTGATGCCAAGGATGTTCGGGTATAAGAATGTGAAATGGGTGAACAGGATCACACTTACAGGAATACAGGAAACAGGCTACTGGGAAAGATTTGGTTACAGTATTGATGGGGTGTCTTATCCTTGAAAATATTGCGATTCGATGTTTCTTCAAGATTATTGCACTGGTCTCATGCACTGGTTTTTTTCTGGCTCATGATAACAGGAATCATTTTATTTTTCACTCCAAAATCCTTGCTTGGCGACCCTTTCATAAAAATGGTTCACCTGTATGCCTCCTTTCCTTTTATTTTATTGCCTCTTATAATATATTTTCGTGGGAGTATATCCACACGAAATGATATTAAAGAACTTATGGAATGGGGGAAGGATGATCTGCAATGGTTTATCGGATTATTTAAAATGAATAAAACCGATATTCCCGGAAAATTCAACGCGGGGCAGAAAGCGAATTTCCTGCTGGTCTTGCTTCTTATTGCCGGCTTTTCTTTGACGGGTTTCCTTGTCTGGATGAAATCAATGTTCAGTCGCAGTTTCGTTGAATTGAACTTTATTATTCACGATTCCCTTGCGATAATGTCCATAATCCTTCTTGCAGGGCACATTACTCTGGCTCTGTATTACAGCGAATCGTTGAAAAGTATTATTTACGGAAAAGTTGATGCTGCATGGGCAAAGGAGCATTATCCGGACTGGTTTTTGAAAGAGAAGAGAGGCTGAGTATTTTCTTAATCTCCAGTAAGCCCATAATGAATAACATCACAAGGGCAATAAGAATTAGCCGGGTAAAATTGATCGCAACAAGATTAAACCTGTCATTTAAGAAGGGGATATAAATCCCAAGGATCAGGAAGGTGATTGCTGCTACTGCCCAGAGGTTGATAACCTTATTAGCAAATATTCCAAGAGAGAAAATGGATTCTTTATCTGAACGGGAAATATAAGCAAGAAAGATATGACCAAAAATCCATGCTGAAAAAGCATAGGTTTGTGTCTCCCTGAGACTTAAATCCTGGCTCTGTGCATAAAAATAAACAGAAATAACTGCCACGAAAAGCACTATTCCCTTTGTCAAAAAGTCTTTAATTACCTGGTCATTGAATATGTTTTCTCCGGGGTTTCGAGGCGGCCTGGAATAAATATTTTTTTCTTTCGCCTCAGCAACAAAACCCGCAGATGCTGCCAGATCCATAAATAATTCCAGGAGGATTATCTGGATTGGGGCAAAAGGCATCGGGGCCGCCAGAATAACAGGTACGAGGAAAATCAATATTAAAGCAACCTTGACAGAAAGATAATATTTGATGCCCTTTTGAAGATTATCAAAAAACTTCCTGCCCTCAAAAATACCCCGGGCAATGGTGTTATAATTATCATCTGCTAAAACAACTTCAGCTGCTTCCTTAGCCACATCTGTTCCCCTGATTCCCATTGCGATGCCGATATCAGCACCTTTTAGCGCCAATGCATCATTGATCCCGTCACCTGTTACAGCTACTACTTCACCGTTTTTTTGCAGGGCTTTCACGATCCTGTATTTATGTTCCGGAGTAGTCCTGGCAAAAACAGAGAACTCTTTCACAGTATTCTGTAATTCATCGTCAGTAATCTTATCCAGATCCTGGCCTGTCAATACTTTACTGGTGGTTGAAATACCCACCTCTTTTGCAATGAAAACTGCTGTCTGCGGATGATCCCCTGTTACCATAATTGTCCTGATGCCAGCCATCATTGACAAAGCGATGGTTTCTTTGACTCCTTCCCGCTGCGGGTCTTCAAAGCTTATGAGTCCTGCAAAATTCATTTCCTTTTCGATTTCATTAAAATCAAGTCTCTCTTCTTGAGGTGCCAGTTTTTTATAAGCAATGGCGATTACACGTCTCCCTTTTTCAGTTTCATTATCTAATGCAGCTTTTATATCATCACTTATGCTGGAACAAACTCCAAATATCTCCTCAGGCGCACCGCTTAAGATTAATTCATGGTCTGCATTTTCTCTTACAACTGCTTTTGTTTTCCTGCCATTTCCAAAATTTCGCTGCCTGGCCACTTTTAGCGGTGCCTTATCTATTTTTAATTCCCTGGCTTTATTTTTAATCTCATAGTCCAGAGGAGATAAAGAATATTCAGTCAGTGAAGCGAGTGCGATTTCTAAGATTTCTTTCCCTTTATCTGCAGGATAAAAGCCGGCGATTTTCATTTTATTTTCGGTTATAGTTCCTGTTTTATCAGTAACAATCACAGTTGCATTGCCTAAAGTTTCAGCAGCCTTGATCCTCTTAACTAAAAAATTATTTTTGGAAAGGGTATAAGCTCCGAGGCCCAGGACCATCGTAATAATAATCGGAAGCTCTTCAGGAATAGTAGCAAAAGAAAGGGAAAGACCTGTCAGGATCATAGTTTTTAAATCCTGTCCTCTCAGGATTCCCATAAGAGGGATAATAATTGAAAAGAATAATGCCACGAAGACCAATTTGCCCGTAAGTGATTTCATCGCTAACTGCAGCCGGGTTTTCGGCGGTTTGATTATTTTGGAAGCAGCAGCGATTTTACCAATCCTTGTATTCCTGCCAGTTGCGAAAACAACAGCCGATCCTTCACCGGAAAGCACTATTGTACCTGCATAAATCTCATCGCCAATCTCTTTGTCCCGGGGAAAAGATTCGCCTGTTAAGGCAGATTCATCGAATTTCATGCCGATTGACGCATTGGTTTTTGCATCAGCAGCGACTTTAGTTCCCGGGGTAAGAATCAACATATCGTCCGGAACAACATTTTCCGAGTCGATTTCCGTTACTTTCCCATCCCTTAACACCCTTGTTCTGGGTGCGGCAATTTTTTCTAAAGAGGCTATTGCTTTTTTTGCCCTGAATTCATTATATACTTCGGCAAAAACCAACAAAATGATCACTATAAAGATGGTAATAGCATCTTCGAGTTTTCCCCAGATACTGTAGAAAAAGCCAACGACTAACAAAAGAAGGATCATGGGCTCCGTTACTTCATGTCTTGCAATGCCAAAGAAACTGATTTCGGTTGCTTTGAAAATCCGGTTCGGACCGGATTTTAAGAGTTTTTCTTTAGCTTCGCTGGAACTCAAGCCCTTGTTATTTTCCAAATCCATTATATATAACACATCCCTTCTGGTTAAAATATTTTATTTTACTTCAAATCATCCATAAAATTACACCGTTTATCAAACTTGCCCGTTTTATCCCCTGCTTGCAATGAACCAGGACTTTCATCTTCTTTTTATAGGCCAGATCATATCCAAAAGATGCAACCAGCTTTAAAATATCTAAATCCGGCAATCCGGCATCTTCTATTGCCCAGTTTAAATATATTTTAAAATCGCTTGAGTTCGGATCTATACCGCCTTCCAGGTCGATGCAAGCATCAAACATCCTGGCTCTTTCCACATCGTCTATCTCTGATATAGATTTTCGTCAATCTGGAATATTTCCATACTTGAAATATTTTCATTTTCGATGGAAAAAAGACAGAGAATGATTCATTGGAATTCTAATCTGTTTCGCCTTTTAGAAGTGAATTGATTACGTCCTGGGTCCTGAGCTCTCCTGTGGCAACGCGCTGTATCATAGGATATATGTACTTGCAGTCATCGATGTTATTCAAGACATCCGGGCCTACCTCTTTTATGACTTTATTTATTATCCGTGTGCACCTATCGCATATTTTACTGTTTGATGTGGATTTCCCACATATCTCGCAATTCATATTCTTCCCCATATAAACATTAGAACTTGTCGGATAAATAGATATCGCAGTTTTTTTACTCTGTTAAATATGGATTTCCCTGTTGAATATGTATTTTATTGATTGGGAATAATTGAGAACAGATGTTTTATATACTATTCCAGATAATCCTTATCTGGAGGTAATTATGATTCGGGGAAGAACAACTTTTGTATTCATTGTAATTCTTTCATTATTGATCATATCTGGTTGTATGAGCCAAGAACCAACAGGCACTCCAGCAGCTATGCCAACGGCTACACCCATAGAAACAGTTACACCTGTAGAAACAGCTACAGTGATTCCAACTCAGCAGCCGGTAACAGTATCTGCTCCTGCGACAATAACAATAACATCCATTCCAGGCAGACCTGTTGAAAACTCAAGTTATACTATTAAATGGCAGGTATCAGGCGGAACAGCAGGAGATATTACCAAAACAGAGCTGCTGTGGGATTCCAAGAAAGGGAATGCGACTGTTAATGATTATTCCCAGAGTACGCTATCCATGACCGGGAAAACCCCTATGGAATTCAATCAGACATTGAAGGCTGGTCCGAGCAGTACCATTTACTTCAGGGCTCATGCCATAGTTGATGGAATAGAGATATTTTCGGATGAAAAACAGATGACCATATACCCGGAACATGAGACCGGATATTGAATCTGCCATTCTATTTTTAATTTCTACATAAGTTCAAAGTGTCTTGCAATCGTTGCTTTAGAAATACTACATTAACATAATAATGAGAATTATACTAAGCATTAAAATTTTAAAATATCTATATATAGTTTAAAATAAGATTTGCTTATTGGATATATCGATAGGTGTTTTTCATTGAGAAACAAGCTCGAAAAAAGAACAGGAGAAATAAAATGACATATCATATAGGCAAGTACAGAATTTTTGCAAAAGACCTGGAAAGTGCAAGAAAAGCATATTTCCAGATGGAAAATAAGTTGAAATAAATTGAAAATAAGAATTTTTATTTTTTGACCGCTTTTTATAGCAGTTCCTGCATTTCATCACCTGATATCTCATCCATTACCAGTCTATCCCAGGGTCTTTCCCCCAGGACAATTTCAAATTCCTGCGGCGTAAGGACTGGTACATGGAACCTTTCTGCATCATCGATAGTGATCCTCGGGCATGCTGTATTAACATACGCATCTACTTTAAAAGCCAGCAATTGCTCAGGGGTCACAAGATCCATCATAATAATTTGCGCCTTCTTCCCATGCTCCCATGCAATTTTCGCAAGCTTTTTTGCAAGTTCTTTCCTGTTCTGTCCGCTTTTTGAGGAAACGATTATGCCGAAGATCTTTGCGTCCATTGAATTTGCGATATACCCGCTTCGCTTTCGCAGGAACTTATCGGGAGATACTTCGACTGCCTTGTTTAAATACGGGTCTGCCGCAACCACTCTTTTTCCCGTGGCTATAGCCACCCCAAGCGGATGGAAAATACCGCTGCCAATATAGAGATATTCATCACAATCAACACGTGCTGCCGTGAAATTGCATCCAAGGACCTGTCCGGGATAACTTACTCTTAAATCACCTTTTCCCGTTATCCCTTTCTTTCCATTTTCCAGCAGGAAATTGGAAATCTCATCAAGTTTATGTATGTGCTGGACAGTGGTTATGAGGCCGATCTTAGTGGTTTTTAAAAGCGGGAGTGCGGTTTTAACGCATGGCAGGACATCAACGTTAGAGCGCGTTTCAATAAAAACCACATTGTTGAAATTTCCCATCTTTGAATGCCCGAAATGGAACATTACATCGACTCTTCCTGCAAGGGATGTATCGATATCGCATGCACCAAAACAGGGATTTCCGGATATTAAAATGCCTGCTCCTGTTCGTTCTTCAAGCATCTCAGAAATGGAAAAAGCCTGTCTTTTAAAACCTTCGGGAAATTGGAGCCCGACTGTTTTAAAGTGATTTTCTTCTATGATATTTATTATTCTCCCCAAATCAAAATCGAACTGGTTCTTCATAATTTCCTTGCTACTGCATACGCTTCTTTTTTTTGCGATTCCATGATTTGCAGGATATCAAATCCCATAACTAATAATTCTTCCATGATGGGTTCCATATCATTTTTTTTTGGTAATTTTAAGACCCAGAGCAGCATGCCGCCTCTTTTCAATGCGGGAAGCAGATTCTTAAGGGCTTTTAATGAATCCTGTGGTTCCACTGTAATGTCAAGAAGCAAAACATCATATTTTTCATTGCCATGAGACATCATGAATGCATCGGCGAATTCAATTGTGATATTCTCATGCTCATGTGCGATTTTTCCAAGTTCTGAATGGAACTCGCGGCTGAATTCAATTCCATGAACGCAAGAGGCAATCTCTGATGCATACAGCAGGAAACCTCCTGCGCTTGAGCCAACGTCCAGCACAGTATCGCCTTTCTTGATTATATTAGTCTTTTCCTGTATATCTTTAAGTTTCCAGTATCCTGCGGGCTTGTCCAGGCCATCTGTGATTTCAATTGTGTCAGAATATGCCACATCGAATGAAGGTCTGGTTATGATGCTGTCATTTACTCTGACATGCCCTTCCGTTATTGCGCGTTTTGCCCTGCCCCTGGAACCGACATTGCCGATTTCCACTAGATAGGAGTCAAGCCTCATGAGACACCTTTTTCATAGATTCATTCCAAAGGTTAATAGCAAATCAACTATATTAAAAGCATACACCATGCCGAGGTGGCAGAGCGGACTAACGCGGCAGGCTCGAGACCTGTTTTACCTTCCGGTAAGCTAGGGTTCAAATCCCTACCTCGGCGCTCTATAAAAGATTTAAATCTCCCTGCTCAGCAGACATAGATGGAAATGTTCCTTACCAGTTTCAAGATAAGAATGTCATTTTGTCATCAGGAATATTTAAACACAGGAATCCTTAATACTCTATAGTTTATATTCTATAATGGGAGGAAAACATTTTATAGTATAAAGTATATTCCGCAATAGCTATAATAGTTATGATGAGCATGTAAATTTGACATGAAATTAATGAACAATAGTTAAATATAAATCGAAATACTTAAATAGGACGTTACATGATACAGAATGTTTCACTGTAGAAATAAACTAAAAGTTGAAACAAAAAATCAGGATTATCGATTATGGGAGGATAAAAAATGAGAGTCGTTCAGATGGCTGTTAATATACAACGTATGTATATTATTTTGATAGTATCAATAATTCTTACAATAATTTTAAAAATAATATTGTGAAATTCGTTCTGCTTGCATTTTGACTTTTTAATCCTGGGCCAGGTGGTATTGAAATATGATGACGTTACTCGTATTTGAAGTTATTCTTTTTGGTTTATTTGGCATGCTTTTAGGGCAATTTATCGGGCAAAGCAGAGAAGCATATGCTATATGGATAAGGGAAATCGTCTATCCTCCCGGAGTTGTTTCAACCGGAGAAGAAGCAGATAAAAATAATGAAGCCAGGAGAAAATTATGCAGTAATCTGGAATCCCTGTCAAGGGAAATTTGTAGCCTTAGCGATTTGATATGCATTGTAGCAGGATTGATAGTTCTAACTTTTATTATAATTTTTATTACAGTAATTTTTACTTATGATTCAATAAAAGAATCATCGGATCGCAGTTTCATCCTGGCATCTGTAATTCTTGCAACAATACTCGTCATAATCCTTCCTATTATTTTAACTAAGCTGAATATAGATTTAATAAATCCAAAAAAATCAAGCCAGATCGATGAAAAAATCTTCGAGGTATGGCATGCGAATAAATGTCACAAACATAAACATGAAGAATACCGGACTAAACTTCAACCAATCCAGCTTTATGAAATAATGGCTGAAAGGATAAAAAACCCCACAGAAGAAGAAGCAGAAATAATAAAACTGTTACATAAAAAAAAGAAAGATGTTAATTATCAATCTTAATTTTTTGTTTGCTTCAATATATATTCCGATAATCTCTTCTTGGTCCTCATATATTCCACATCTGACAGGCCGCTGGATTCAAGCGCAGAATCCCTTAAAAAACAGGGTTTTGTGATCTTGCAGCACCATGTCATGCTTCCGAAACATGTTCCTTCTCCGTATTCAATAGGTGTTTTCCGTGCAAAGTCAGTCTTGATCTTCATGAATTCCTCAGCGCTGATGCCTGCCTGTTTAAGCGCGCCGTGAAGTGCGCAGGGTTTTACGGGAAGGCAGCAAAAAGCAAGCGCCCTCAGGTCACCGCCGCCGCAAATATGTTTGGGGGCGTTATACCATCCTGTCATTGATTGGAAAGATGTCACCTCAAAAACAAGCTGGTCGATGATCCGGGGATTTTTCCGGACTGCGCGCGCAACCGAGACCATGTCCGCACCATGTGAGAACATTTCCCTGGCGCTTTCAAAATCCGTGATCGAATTATTGCCTATAATGAACAGGTTCGTTGAGTTCCTGATCCTTTTGATAATCCCGATATCCACACCCTCCGGATGCATGGCGTCTATATGTATAATATCAGCCCCGGCTTTTTCGATAGCTTTTGCAAGCTCAACATCATTCACAACATTTGCCCTTGTTTTGACCGAGAGCACGACACCTGTTTTTTTGATCTCTTTAATATATTCGCAAAGACGCGGTATGTCTTTCAATAATGCCTCACCTGCTCCCAGTCCAACCATTTCAGGCTGCCTGCAATGCGCATTTAATTCAAGAATAGCGCCATTTTCTTTTGCAAGTGCAGCCGCTTCTAAAAACGGTTCAACGGATGCTGCACGCACATTGGCTGCGATCGTTGTGTATCCTTTTGCAGCAACAAGTTCTGATTTCAGGAATTCCATGGGCTTATCTGATACGAACTCAGTCCTGCCCCTCTCAACTTCTTTACGGGCCGCTTCATTTGTTGGCTTATCGAGATTATATCCGCCAAGAATTATCAAACCCGCATTTGCAAGACCAGTTGCGAATTTGCTATCTGTTATACCTGCCATTGAAGCAACTGCAATTGGATTTTTGAATAATGCATAACCTATTTTGATGTCAAATAATTTTTCTGTCATGATTTAGCCTGATTAATTATTTGTCTTTCAGTTGTCGGAATCATTAAAGAATTTTACGCTAAAACAATTTCATAAGCTTTTTATATCAATAATCCTTTTTTAAGCAGAATATAAATGCAAACGGTGGTCCAATGGTCACAAATGAAATTCTAGATAATTATTTGCCTGTCGTAATTCTTACGATCGTAGGTGTTGTTTTCGTGGCGATCTCACTATTCATGTCAAGGATGGTAAGACCAAGCAATAAGACAAAAGTAAAACTTTCTACATATGAATGCGCTGAAACGCCCATAGGAGATGCAAGGGTTCATTTTAACATCCAGTATTACCTGATCGTTATTGTTTTCCTGGTATTTGATGTTGAAGTTCTTTTCCTGTATCCCTGGGCAGTGCAATTCAAGAACCTCGGACCGCTGGGATTCTTTGAAATGATAATTTTTATTGAAGTACTTATAATAGGCCTGGCTTATGCCTGGAGAAAGGAGGCTTTAGAGTGGATCCATTAACAATTGATACTACAAAGATCAGAATGGCAAAGAAGAAGCCTGTGACTGCGCTTGATAAACTGAATGATACAGGACTTATAAGCACAGTCCTTGCAGCCAGGGAACGGGAAGGATTAATATTATTTTCAACAATTGACCAGATTTTTAACTGGGCTCGTTTAAGCTCCCTCTGGCCGGTCACGTCCGGTCTTGCCTGCTGCGCTATCGAAATGATGGCCACAGCCATGGCGCATCATGATATATCGCGCTTTGGAATGGAAATATTCAGGGCAAGCCCGAGACAGGCTGATCTTATGTTAGTGGCAGGAACTGTTACAAAACGCATGGCCCCCAGAGTAAAAAAACTTTACGAAATGATGGCTGAGCCCAAATGGGTCATTTCCGTAGGCAGCTGTGCAAATACAGGAGGGCCTTATCATGAATCGTATTGTGTATTAAGAGGCGTTGACCTGATAATACCGGTGGACGTTTATATTCCCGGATGCCCTCCCAGGCCAGAGGCATGGTTGTATGGGATTATCCAGTTGAGGGAAAAAATCAAGAACCAGGGATATGGAGCAAAATGGGGGCTGAACAAATGAACCCGGCTGAAGAGTTAAAGCAGTTATTTCCGGATTCTGTCATAAGTGCAGGACTTCAGATAAAAAAACCTCTTGCAATCATAAAGAAAGAAGATCTGTTAAAGGTCGCAGGAAAAGTGAAAGAAATGGGATTTGATCATCTCTCTGTTATAACGGGAATTGATTATGTGGACAGGTTCGAGGTTGTTTACAATTTCTTTTCTTATACTAAAAAACAGAACCTTGTTTTGAAGATTATACTTGACCATAATAATCCAGAGGTCTCTTCGCTTTCATCTATCTGGAAAGGGGCAGACTGGCTTGAACGGGAAACTTATGACCTTGTCGGAATCAAATTTTCAGGCCACCCCAATCTTAAAAGAATACTGCTGCCTGATGGCTGGATCGGCCATCCCCTGCGAAAGGACTATGATATGAATATTGAGCAGTTTGTTACTGTTGGAGAGGATGGAGAAGATATAGTGAGCACTGATGGGACGAACCTGTTGAGGAGATAAAATGAAAACAGACGAACTTCTAATTAATATGGGTCCTGTTCATCCCAGTACACACGGTGTATTGAGGTTTAAGTTAACCATGGACGGGGAGATAATCAGGAAATGTGAAATCGTCATGGGATATCTTCATCGGGGGACTGAAAAGCTGGGAGAGATGAAGACGTATATGCAGTTCGTGCCTTACACAGACAGGCTCGATTATATCTCAGCATTTCCCAATAATTACGCTTATACCAAGGCTGTGGAGGAACTTGCAGGAATAGAGGTTCCGTTGAGAGCAGAGTACATACGTGTTATCACTCTTGAACTGAACAGGATAGTGAACCATCTTGTAATGCTGGGCTCTCTTCTTCTTGACCTTGGCGCATCAACTATGATAATGTACGGATTCAGGGAAAGGGAGAATGCCCTGCAGTTATTCGAGATGTTATGCGGAGCCCGCATGACTTTTAACTATATCAGGCCCGGAGGAGTAAGGGAAGACATGCCTGAGGGCTTCATACCAAAACTCAACGAGTTCATAAATGATATGGAAAAGCGCATTGATGATTACGAGCAGCTTATCAGCGGTAATGAGATTTTCATGGGGAGAATGAAAGGTATAGGGGTAATGAGCACGCAGGATGCTATCAATTATGGTATGACAGGTCCCTCGCTTCGCGGTCATGGCGTGAATTACGATATAAGGAAACTGGAGCCATATTCCGTATATCCTGACCTTGATTTCAAGGTATGCGTGCGCAATGAAGGGGACAGCTTCGCCAGATACATGGTAAGAATTGATGAGATGAGAGAAAGCCTGCATATTCTAAGACAGGCAGTAGATCAGATGCCTCAGGCAAAACCGGTAAGTTTGGCTAAATATGGGATAGCCCCGATGACAGGCGCTTCAACAGCAGTTTCCACGTATTTCCCGAGGATATTCACTCCGCCGCCTGGCGAGGTTTACAGCAGGATCGAGGCGCCTAAAGGTGAATTAGGATTTTATATTGTAAGTGATGGAACCATAAAACCCTACAGGATCAAAATACGTTCACCCTCTTTCTGTAATCTTACAGCTATACCTAAAATGGTGGAAGGACTTATGATCCCTGACCTGATAGCGGCCTTCGGGACCATTGATGTTGTTCTTGGCGATGTGGACCGGTGATATAATGTTTGCAAATGCTTACGAACTTATTGTGTTTACCTTGAATTATATAGGGATTTATGAACCTGTAAATAACACATTCAAGACATTAGGAATCGAGTATGTTTTGAGGATCATTATAGTACTCGTAGAGATTGCGATCCTATTTGTTTTTGCACTTCTGACGATCATGTTCCTTACATGGATGGAACGTAAGGTTGTTGCTATGGTGCAGGCAAGATACGGTCCGATGGTAACAGGCCCGAGAGGATTGCTCCAGCCAGTCATGGATGGTGTAAAACTCATCGGAAAAGAGGATATAATTCCTGCAAAAGCTGACAGGTGGGTTTTCACACTTGCGCCTTTTCTAGTGTTCATACCGGCGCTTCTTATATTTATTCCACTGCCGTTTGGCGAATCACTGATAATATCAGATCTAAGTGTGGGGCTTCTCTATCTGATTGCTATATCTGCCGTGTCACCAATTGCGATTTTGCTTGCAGGCTGGGCTTCAAATAATAAATATTCTTTGATGGGAGCGATGAGGGCCGTAGCCCAGGATATAAGCTATACAATACCGCTGGCCATTTCTGCGATTGCTATTGTTTTGTTTACAGGTTCCCTGAGCACTGTTGAAATTGTAACCGCGCAGAATGGCACATGGTTTGGCTTTATCCCGAAATGGTTCATATTCCTGCAGCCTCTGGGTTTCGTTTTATTCCTTATTGCTTCTATCGCTGAAATGGGGCGCATACCTTTTGATTTCCAGGAATCTGAACAGGAACTTGTTGCAGGGTTCTTCACTGAATACAGCGGAATGAAATTTGCAATGTTCTTCCTTGCAGAATATGCTCATTTATTCTCAGTATCTGCAATTGTTGTAACGCTGTTCCTTGGAGGATGGTCATTCCCATACATTTCATTACTTCCGGCAGCATTGGTTCCACTGGTGTCGCTTGGAGTATTTCTGGTTAAAACCTATGCAGTAATATTCTTTGCGATGTGGTTGAGAGATACAGTACCAAGGGTAAGGATAGATCAACTCCTCAGCCTGGGATGGAAAATTATGATACCTCTTGCTTTACTTAATTTACTGGTCACCGGTTTCCTTTTGACCGTAGGAGTGTTCCAATGACCTGGATAACAAAGAACTGGACAATGGTCGGGATAATTCAAGGGCTCATTGTTACAATGAAACATATATTACGCATCGGTAACAGGCCGACTGTGACTGTTCAGTACCCCTACCAGAAAATGAAAGTATCACCAAGATTCAGGGGACTGCATGCAGTAGATGAGGACGCCTGCATAGGCTGCGGGATATGTGAAGTAAACTGTCCGAATGGGACTATCCAGATAGTCAAGTATAAAACCAGATGGTATCCCCAGGTCAATATCGGAATGTGCATGTTTTGCGGCCTCTGTGTGGATGTATGCCCCATGAACGCTATGAAAATGACCGGGAATTATGAAACTGCGGATTACACCCGTGAGAGTCTTGTGTATGGCCCTGATAGATTATTATTCAAAAAAGAGGTGAAACAATGATAGATATTGTATTTCCGGTTATTGCAATCCTCACGATCATATCAACGATTATGGTGGTCAGGTCAAACAAATTAGTTCACAGTGCAATATATCTTGCAGGTACATTCATTGGAACCGCCGGTCTTTTCATACTCCTTGAAGCGGAGTTCCTTGCCTGGGTACAGGTACTTGTCTATGTTGGGGCGGTTATAACCCTGATATTATTCACCATTATGTTGACCAGGAAGGGAGAGGAAGAATAATGATCAACAAGACATTCAATTTATTGATAGCATTACTGTTGTTTGCTGTATTGTTCATGGCCCTGGATAACAGTTATACGGATCTTGCAAAGCATGAAGAAATAAATGCAATAAGTATGGAGGAAATTGCAGGAAGTCCCGATATCAAGGGCGGGATTTTCAGCGATTTTATTTTTTCCTTTGAATTGCTTTCACTGTTGTTGCTGGCAGCATTGATCGGTGCCCTGTATATCGCAAAAAAGGAGGCATAAAATGTCGTTATATTCATATCTCTTAATTTCGATAATAATATTTACCATAGGTGTATATGGAATAATTACACAGAGAAGCGGGATCAAAATCCTGATGTGCATAGAACTGCTTCTGAACTCAGCAAATCTTAATCTTGTTGCATTCTCAAGTTACTATGATAATGCGGCAGGCCAGGTGTTTGCGATATTCTCAATTGCCATAGCAGCAGCAGAAGCGGCCATCGGATTTGCTATACTTGTTGCATTGTTCAGGTTGCGGGACACTATCAATCTCGACAATATCAATATCTTGAGGTGGTAATATGTTCGGTGATTATGCAGCTCTAATAGTATTATTACCGGTTATAGCGTTTGTTTTTACTCTTTTCCTCGGAAAGAAGCTCTATTCAGGCGGGGCATTGCTCCCAATAGCGGCTATAGCAGGATCGTTCATCATCTCGTTCGGGATATTCCTTGAAATATATCCAGATGGAACGGTACAGCAATCATTGCCATGGTTTGCGGGAATGAATCTTGGGATATTGATTGATCCGCTGGCTGTAGTAATGCTGATGATGGTTTCATTTGTAAGCCTGCTGATTCACATTTATGCTGTCGGGTACATGGCGCATGACCCTGCAAGACCGCGGTATTTTGCAGAAACATCATTGTTCACAGCAGCAATGTTAAGCGTAATATTATCCGATAATATCCTCCAGTTCTTCGTTTCCTGGGAACTTGTGGGCTTATGTTCGTTCCTCCTGATAGGTTTCTGGTATCACAAACCATCGGCAGCGGCAGCAGCTAAGAAGGCTTTCCTTGTTACAAGGGTAGGAGATGTACTTTTCCTTGCAGGGATCGTACTGCTCTATGTAAATATGAAACTGCTTGTAGATAATGGGACTCTTGTTCTTGAATCGCAAAGTTACATACTGCAATTCAGGAAAATGTTTGAAGCCATTCCGTTGATTGATGGGACACAATTAACATATATCACACTTCTCTTCTTTGGCGGGGCAGTAGGTAAGAGCGGCCAGTTCCCGCTTCATGGCTGGTTGCCTGATGCAATGGAGGGCCCGACCACGGTATCTGCACTTATTCATGCAGCAACAATGGTAACGGCTGGTGTTTACCTTGTCGCAAGAACATTCCCGATGTTTGTCGCAACCCCGTCAACAATATCTGCGGGTGTGCCGGATGCGCTTCTGGTTGTTACGTATGTAGGTGGTTTCACTGCTATTTTTGCAGCAACGATGGGACTTGTAATGAATGATATTAAGAGAGTGCTTGCTTATTCGACAGTCAGCCAGCTTGGTTACATGATGCTGGCACTCGGGACGGCCGGAACTGTCCTTGGAGCAAAAGCCGTAGGAATATCCATGTTCCATCTCTTGAGCCACGCATTCTTTAAGGCACTGCTTTTCCTTTGTGCCGGAAGCGTGATACATGCGGTTGGCACCAACGATATTCGTGAAATGGGTGGATTATTCAGCAAGATGAAGATCACAGGCACAACCATGTTAATAGCAGCACTTGCACTGGCAGGTATTGGCTTTCCGTTTGCAGGTCTGGGTATGCCAATCATGAATATCGGGACTGCTGGTTTCTTCAGTAAGGATGCAATAATAGAAGGGGCATTAGAGTACGGGGAAGTAACACATGACCTGATCCCATACGGCTTTGCCATTGTTGCAGCACTTCTGACATCAATATACATATTCAGGCTGTGGTTTATGACTTTTACAGGAAAGCCGCGTTCTGAAAGGCATTCCCATGAATCACCCGGAGTGATGACCGGACCATTAATGATACTGGCAATATTTGCCCTGCTGTTTGGTTTCTCCCAGGTTGGTTTCTATGGTTATCTTGAGAAAAATTTTGAATTGATGGATGTAAACATAGCTGTCCATGAAGGTGAGGCATTCCACCCATCAGCATTTTTAGTATTGCTGCCCGTGATCGTGGGTGTACTGGGTTTCCTGATATCATATGCGATTTACAACAAACGAATGATCGATATGAGTAAGATCATTTCATCCGGGAATCCGCTTTATAAACTGTTATATAACAGGTATTATGAGCCAAAGATTGGTGCAGATCTGATCGGTGTCAAATTGACACATGATGTTGCAGCCCAATCAGGAGAGTTCATTGACCGAAAGATCATTGACTGGCTTATAATAGACAATATTATAAGCAATACACTGTTTAAGCTTGGTGAAGTAGTCCGGAAATTGCAGACAGGCGTAGTCCAGAATTACGCTTCAATCACAATACTTGGAGTAGCGTTGCTTTTGGTTTTACTCAGGCTTAAATATGGAGGGACATAATGGCAGCTTTAATTTCATTAATGATCGTTATCTCCTTGCTTGGAGCGATCTTAACATTCTTAACAAAAAACCGTGAGCAGGCACGTACGGTTGCCCTGGTAACATCATTGGCGTCATTTGCTTTATCATTGATATTATTCTGGGGATTTGATAGTAAAATATCCACTATACAGTTCCTTGAAACATACTCCTGGGTACCAAGTATCGGAGTGAACTTAAAGTTCGGTGTTGATGGGATAGGTATGCCGCTTGTACTGTTATCTAATATAATTATCCCGCTTACAGTCATATTTGCATGGGGTGAAACACAGCAGGCAAACAAGTTCTATGGTTTGATACTCCTTGAACTGGTAGGTGTTATGGGAGTTTTCACCTCACTTGATTTCTTTGTGTTCTATATATTCTGGGAAATCGTCCTCATACCAATGTACTTCCTGATAAGTATCTGGGGGGGTCCGAGAAAAGACTATGCTGCAATTAAGTTCTTCATATATACACATGTGGCGAGCCTGGTTATGCTGCTTGCGATATTTACGCTCTACTTCAACGCACTCAATGTAACCGGAAAACCGAGTTTTGATATCTTTGAACTCCTGAAATCCTATCAGGTTATGGACGGGTGGCTATTGAAAGGCATATTATCTATAAAAGATGCTGTATTCTTAGGGTTATTGTTTGGTTTTCTTGTCAAAATGCCTGCGGTGCCTTTCCATACATGGCTGCCTGATGCACACGTTGAAGCCCCGACAGCGGGCAGTGTCATACTTGCTGCTTTGCTGCTCAAGATGGGTGGTTATGGCCTTTTCAGGGTAATACTTCCAATCCTGCCATATTCTGACTCACCAGGAAAATTGATCACGATCATGGCTATAATCGGAGTGCTCAGCATATTATATGGAACTTTCCTGGCCCTGGCCCAGCGCGACCTCAAGAAGATGGTGGCTTATTCCAGTATAAGCCACATGGGTTATGTGACCCTTGGCGCTGCTGCACTTATTCCACTTTCCGTAAGCGGGGCGATGTACCAGCAGTTTTCGCATGGTCTCATAACAGGTATCCTGTTCATGTCATGCGGTGTGATCCAGCATTCTGCAGGAACAAGGATAATCCATGACCTGGGAGGCATAGCTAAATATATGCCAAAACTGACATTTGTCATGCTGGCAGGGTTCCTGGCTTCGCTGGGATTACCGGCTATGAGCGGGTTCGTTGCTGAATTCCTCATTCTTGTGAACTCGTATTTTACACTTCCGACATTTGTGATACTTGCACTCTTTGGTATCGTTTTCACAGCAGGATATCATCTCTGGGCCATGCAAAGAGCAGTATTTGGTACATATAATGAAAAACTGGGGCATATCCATGATGGGGCGAGCTATGAAATAGCCTCCATGGCCATCCTTGTCCTGCTGGTCATATACTTCGGACTGAATCCGAACCCTGTGCTTGATATGATGACTACAAGTGCGACTTCGCTACTTCAGTTTGTTACCGGAATAAAAGGAGTGATAACATGAATTTTACTTTACTTCTTCCTGAAATACTGCTGATCATACTGGCTTTTGTAATTATACTACTGGGTTTACTGGTAAGCGATAAATCCAAGAATATGTTTGGATACTTGAGCGCAGCAGGACTTGTGGCTTCACTTGTATATGTTCTTGGTAACGGGATGACCGGGAAGACAAATTTCTTCTATGATTCCCTGGTTATTGATCCTTTGTCCCAGGTTTTCAAATTAATATTCATAGTAGTTTCATTAATAGCAGTCATTGCTTCTATCGAATATTTTAAGAATAATCGCAATCAGGATGAGTATTATGCACTTCTTCTCCTGTCTACGGTCGGAATGATGGTAGTGGCATCGGCAAATGACCTGATAGCATTATTTGTAGGTTTTGAACTTGCAAGCATGTCAACATACGTACTTGCAGGTTTTGAGAAAAAGAACCCTGCTTCACTTGAAGCTGCATTGAAATATTTCATAATAGGTTCAATATCATCTGCATTGATGTTGTTCGGCATGTCGCTTATTTATGGAATAACCGGTTCAACCAATATTCCTGCGATAATTGAATTCTTTAATACGACTCATCTCATTGCAGAAAGCTCTCTCGGGATACTGGCGATGATTTTCCTTGTTGCAGGATTTGGTTTCAAGATGGCGCTTGTGCCATTCCATATGTGGGCTCCTGATACATACGAAGGTTCACCAAGCGTAGTATCTGCCCTGCTTGCAGCAGGTTCAAAAAAGATGGGATTTGTTGCAGCATTCAGGGTTCTTATCCTGGCATTAGTGGCGATCAGAGTGGATATCCAGTATACTTTTGCAATACTTGCAATAATAACCATGACTTATGGCAACGTTGTAGCAATCTCACAGCGCAGCATCAAGAGGATGCTTGCATATTCATCCATAGCCCAGGCTGGATATATTTCACTTGCTTTTGTGGTGATGACACAAATGTCAGTCGCCGGAGGCGTACTTCTTGCGCTTGGCCATGCCCTCATGAAAGGAGGCGCATTCATTGCTGTGGCAGTTGTCAGCTATATGGTTTTGAAAGATAATAAGGATGCAAAGAACACAGATGATTTAGGGAATTTTGCAGGGCTTGGAAAACGTGCGCCAATAACCGCATTGTCCCTGTTCATATTTTTCCTGGCCCTGGCAGGAATACCGCCATCAGCAGGATTTATCGGGAAATTCGTACTGTTCTATTCAATAATGGTAGAAGCAGCAAGCCAGGCAAGCACCTGGCTCTTAATTGTTGTGATTATTGCAATTTTAAACAGTGCACTATCCATATATTATTATGCCAGGGTCATAAAATATATGTATGTGCTGCCGCCAAATGGCGAAAGAATAAAAGAACCTGCTCCCTATGTGATTGCTATCCTTCTTGCGGTGATAGGTACGATCGGAATTGGCCTGTATCCTGAACCGTTCATACAGATGGCGATCAATGCGGCTAAAGCTTTAGGAGTGTGATAATTATGGCAGATTGTGAATTATGTGGTGCAGCAAGACCAACCCTTTGCCCGGTAAAAGTAAAAGACGAACGTGTACTGCTCGCTTATCCGAAAGGGACGTGGAGAGGCATAAACGAGGAATGTCTTAACAGGTGTCATGAGGCAAACATCAACCGGGTTCCCATAAAGGCAAAAAAATGCGACCTGTGCGGCACAAGGAATGTGCCTTTATTCCAGGTGACAGTCGAGATACCCATATTCCAGGAACCCTATCACAGGGATTCAAACAAAGCAATATGTGAAAGTTGTTTTGAAGCCTGTGAAGACACGTTAAAAAGGCGAATTGCCGAAAAAGAAGAGTCACCTCATCATTAAATTAGTTTTAACGTGAAAATAACCAGATTATGACATACGGGGTCAGGTCTGGATTTATATTTTATTTTTTAATAGTTATTTTTTGATACCCTACTTCACACCCTCATTTATATTTGTGTGAAGGGAAATATGTCTTTAGACTCAAGCAGATGTATCAATGATGATAAATAATCGATTATTACCCCAGAGAGGGAGTTAAATTGCCTTTAGATTATACTGATTTAAGAGACATGAAAAAACGCCGGGATATTGAAGGGTTGCTGAATATTCTTGAATCCGGCGATATAAAGGAGTGCCGTGAAGCGATACGCATGCTGGGGGAACTGAGGACAAGGAAGGCAATATCTCCTCTAATAGGATTTCTTGAGATAGATGATGTTCATATCCGTACAAACGCTGCATGGGCTCTTGGAGAAATAGGACATGTGAAAGCTGTTCTTCCCCTGATCGGACTTTTGAACGACCCGATTGAAAACGTCAGGATAAATGCGGCATGGTCACTGGGGCGCATTGGTGATAAACGTGCCTTAACAGTATTAAGATCTGCCAGGAAGAACGGTTCAACAGAACTCCGAAAACATGCGCGGGAAGCAATAGCAAGAATAGAATCTAATGAAAGTGACAGGTGGCGAAACTGTGAGGATGCTGACCTTCCTGATATTGTGGACAATCCCCTGATTGAGATTGAAGTTCCACCGGATATGGAGTGTAATTATATATCAAGAGTAGAAGATGCTGACACCCAGACAGATTATGAGAATATGGCCAGGTTTTCAAGAAATGTCCAGGTAAAAGATACAGGTGATCCATTATCAGAAGATGATGTAAGAAAGATCGTATTGGGGTTAAAAGACGATTCCAATGGTCTTGTATCTATCGATATTATATTCAAATATAAAGAGAACACAAATGGTGAACGAAAGTCAAGTTCTGTATGGCTGCAAATGGCAAGTGCAGGGACAGGGGCAAATGGGGATAATAATAAGATCAAGATTGAACGGGAAATAGACAGGAGTGATTCGGGACCAAAATATATTAAGAGAACCGAAGGTACCAAGAAAAAGACGAAAATAAAACATTCAAGAAAGACAAAGCCAGCTGAATATGATCTACCTGACGAAACAGGATTAGGTCAATCCGAGAGAGATATTTCTGAAATTGATGAAACCTGTGAAATTGATATTGAAGTCCCGGAAGAGAGGGTTATCACCAGGAAGATTATTTCTCGCAGGAATAAAGGACCAGTAAGGGAAATACCCAAAGAACCAGAACAGGAATATGGGTATGAAGAAGAAAACCAGGAAATTGAATTATCAGAACCTGAACCGGAAGCTAAGATAATCAAACCTGAACCAAAGCCCATAGAGACAAAAGCTGAAGTTAAACTAATAAAGGAACCTCTTCCTGCCCCTCCAAAGATACCTGAGCAGCCAAAACCAGAACCAAAACCCAAAGAGACAAAAACTGATGTTAAGCCAATTAAGGAACCACTTCAGGCTGCCCCTCCAAGGATACCCGAACAGCCAAAACCAGAACCAAAACCCAAAGAGACTAAAGCTGAAGTTAAGCCAATTAAGGAACCTCTCCCTGCCCCTCCAAAGATACCTGAGCAGCCAAAACCAGAACAAAAACCCAAAGAGACAAAAACTGATGTTAAGCCAATTAAGGAACCTGTCCAGGCAGCACCTCCAAAAATACCTGAGCCAGAAATAAAGCCGCCTGTGGAAGCTGTAAAAGCAAAACCTGCAAGCATATCAACTCCAGATGGAAATGTGGATTCTGCAGTCCATCTCTTAAGTAATATCGGTATGTCAGGTATGACGAATGCAGCTTCAACTGTCACCCAGTTAGCAGGAGAAGAAGCAGAGTCGAAACATTCTCAACTTCGTACGATTCCAATTGAAGAAATGAATGATGAAATAACCGGCCTTGGTGATAATATTGTGATGATCAGTGTCGAACTTCATGGGAATGGACCGGAAGGAGATGTGAAAGGCGAGATGCAAATGTATGTTTCAAGCGGGAATGCGCTTGAGGTAGCTAACGAACTTCTTTGCAATACCCCGGATACTTCAATAAAGGAATTCAATGATGACATTACTTCCACATTGAAGGAAACTGCCAATATTTATGGTGGGCAGTATGTTAGCGCAATTTCCGAATATATTGGAGTTCCTTTATCATTAAAAGCCCCATCATTCAAGACAGGTCAATCAACACATATCGCAGAATCCGTATTGAAAGATATTACCGGAAAGGTTGAGTTTGCCCTTGCGACTAATGTTGAATTCGGGAATAACAGGATTGGCCGTTTGATAATGCTTGTTGACCCCAAATCCTTTGATATTATAATTACGAAACTCTGTTAGGATTCATTGGTTCGCAAAGAGAGCAAAGGATGTTGCTGCTAAGCCTGATCGGCCAGAATCCCTTCTTTTTTTAATACGTTGATCAGCTTAACTACAGAATAAGCAGCCCTTGTCACTCCCATACTTCTCTCGTCTGAATCAGTTCCAACCACATAAAGGTTCTCAATTGGCGTTTTCGTATCTGCGATAAAACCATCAATTGTTACAGAAGCTTTTTCCGGTGTTGTTACCTGGTAATGCACCATCTCAATATATTTTTCTATCCCGGGATAGACCTTTACAATGGTGTCGTATGCCTCACGTTTTTCAGATTCGATCTCAGAAGTCCTATCAACAGAGAACATGAACCCTACAAGTTTTTTACCTTCCGGGGCAAAATCCTTATTATAATTGCTTATTGGCATTGCCCAGAAAGCTTTCTTCCTGAACCATACTTCACCACCCACGTAATTAAATTCATTAAATTCATCGCTTATCCCGAGCCATATCGTTAATGTCCGGGATTGGCTTACATTTTTTAGATCGGAAATATATCTTTCTGGTAAGTCCTTTATATAAATTGGAAGGTCTTTCACGAAAGCTGAATAGATAATAGTTCCTGCGTAATAGGAATTTTCATTTGCCAGGACAGCTTTTGCAGCATTATCAATGGTAATAATTTCTTTAACGGCTGTACTGGTTTTGATTTCCACTGATCCGGGCAAAGAATACAATATCGCATTAACTATAGCTTTCAAGCCGTCTTTCGGGTAGAACTGGTTATAGCTTACTTTCCTGTTATTCAACAAACGGCTGATATATGATGTTTTTTTAATATTCTCGAACAGGTTTATTTGATTTTCATTACCTATCTCTTTTTTTATATTTTCTTCCACGAATCCGCTACCTACAAACATTCTCTGGACCGAGGTTTCTTTCATCGATTTTCCGGATAGGAAATAACAGAATGTGTTGATAAAATCGGCTGTATCTGGCGAGAGATTCTCCCAGGGAAGACATTGATAAACAGAGGTTTTTGAAAGATCATTCCCGAACTGGCACATTATCATCATTTTTGTAAGGGCCTGCGCGATCACAAGCCGGTCTTTTCGTGGTAGTATATCCATTGTCAGGTAACCATTAAGTGTTGTAGGCACTTTTTTCAATCCTGTTTCTGTACGGATGAAATATTCTCCGTAATCCACAAAAACAGGAACATAATCAAAATATTTTTCCATGAGATAAGATAATGGCCCGCCTTTTCGCAATTGTGTTATGGCATGAGGCCCTGTATCCACCTGGTAACCATCAACCATATAGCTGTTACAATTGTTCCCCAATATATCGTTTCTTTCAAGAACAAGAACTTTTTTTCCTTCCTTTGATAATACTAAAGCGGACAATAACCCGCTGATGCCCCCACCCACGACAATACAATCGTAATTATTCATTTTTCAACCATCGCGCAAACATAACCAGTGCCCTGTACCTGTGGGATATCCCGTTCTTTTCTTCATCAGCCATTTCACCGAATGTCACTCCGTTGACTTCGAATATTGGATCGTACCCGAAACCCAGGTTTCCCCGGATATCTTTTGCGATTTCCCCTGCTACTTCTCCTTCAAAAACCACTGGTTCATCATGGGGGCGGCAGTATCCTATCACGCATTTGAGGCAAGCGCGCCGGTTCGTTTCCCCATCAAGAAGTTTCAATATTCTCTCATTTCCAAGAGTCCTGGCAACGTATGCAGAATAAGGCCCGGGGAATCCGCAAAGCGCATCGATAAATATCCCGGAATCATCCACCATGACCTCGCAATTCAATTTATTCGCGGCCCATCTTGCACCGAAACCTGCGATGGCTTCCAGCGTATCCTCCTGTAATTCAGGATATCCGCAATTGTTTTGCTCTATTTCTATACCCAGAGGCGCCATGATCCGGGTTGCTTCACTTACTTTATGGGAATTGCCTGTTACAAAGATTATTTTTCTCATGAATGAAAGATTCATTTACTTCTCTTTAAATTTCCTACCATATCTACCATATTTTCTATATGAATTTATTTTGTCTTGTTTTTGTGTTACGAGAGTTTTCTTTATGAATTCCCGGTACTTCGGGCTATATTTCATCAATATAAGCATTATCGGATAGCGCAGGGATATTATCAATGATGTGATGCCCAGAGCGAAACCAATAATAAGAATTATTTTGGATAATAATGGGAGGCTATTAAAATCAATCATGAATGTTATTTTGCCTGATCAAGGCCAAACTCTTTATGCAGTACTGATACAGCCTTTTTTGCTCCGTCTCCACTGACTGCAAAAGAGATATTGTGCTGCGATGAACCCTGGCTTATCATAATCACATTTACTTTTGCTTTTCCAAGGGCCCCGAAAACTCTCCCTGCTACGCCGGGGGTATTTGCCATGCCTGCACCTACAACGGCTACAACGGAAATGTTCCTGTCAGGAGTGATCTCTTTAATGATCCCGTTCTTGAATTCAGTTTTTATCGCCTTTACAGCCTTATCAAGATGCGAGGCATCAACCACAAGTGAGATGTTGGCCTCGGAAGAACCCTGGCTTATCATTACAATATTTACGCCTGCATTTGCAAGTGTAGTAAAAACGCGTGCTGCTACACCGATCGTTCCTACCATTCCTGCGCCTGAAATATTGAAGAGAGCTACATTTTTAATTACTGTTACGGCTTTTACTATATCCGCACTCAGTTTCTGGTCTTTGACTACGATAGTCCCCGGAACCTCAGGATGGAATGTATTCTTTACGCGCACAGGTATCCCGTGCCTGATCGCAGGCTCGATCGCCCTTGGATGCAGTACTTTTGCCCCGAAATATGATAACTCCATTGCTTCAATATAGGAAATAACAGGGATAGGTCTTGCTTCGGGAACGATGTTGGGGTCAGTAGTCATTATCCCGTTCACTTCTTTCCAGAGCCATATTTCATTGGCTTTTATCGCTGCTCCCACAATCGATGCTGTGAAATCAGAACCTCCGCGCCCCAGCGTTGTGATAATACCTGCCTCATTCTGGGCGATAAAACCACAAATTACCGGGATACTATCATTAAGAAGTGGTTCTATCCGTTCTTTTATTAATGAATATGATCCCTCAAGGGGTTTGGCATTCCCGTATTCGTCTGTTGTTATTATTCCTGCCTCGCCGCCGGTGAAGGAACATGAATTTACACCGAGGGAATTAAATGATCCCGCGATGATCGGAGCGGCCAGCCTCTCGCCATACGATGATATGTAATCGATAGACCTTGCGGTCAGCTCACCAAGGTAGCAGATTCCAATAAGGGCCTTTTCAAGTTCCTCAATGCGCTGGTCAAGATGATGCGTTACTTTTTCTTCAATCCCCGGATTGCCAATAGCATCCTTTACAGCCTTATGGTGCTGTTTTGTGAGGTCAGCGATGAATTCTTTTACACCTGATGTTTTTCCGGTCTCTGAGGCATCTTTTGCGTTTTTCAGGAGGGCATCCGTGACTCCGCTTAAGGCTGATGTCACAAGTACGACTTCATTTCCTTCATTACGGTATTTTTTTGCCAGTTCTGCGACATGTCTTATGCGGATGCCGTCGCCTACAGATGTGCCTCCGAATTTCATCACTAATCTCATACAGGCTTTTTCAATCGTCAAAGGTTCTATTAAAGGTTACTAAAAATAACAGGGAAATCCGGGTAGTTAGTAAGATTAGAGAAGGTAGTTAGTGGGATTAGAGAAACTATTAATATGGATTGAAATATTAAGAGGATACCCGCAAAATTTTCAGATTGCGCTGGTAGTGTAGCGGTTATCACTAGGCGTTGCCAACGCTTAAACTCGGGTTCGATTCCCGACCAGCGCATTTTCGGTGATTTTTTTATCGCCGGAATGACCTTTTTCTTCTTCAGGATATAGTTTGCAAGCTACAGTTTTAAAACACAATATTTATGAATAATAACCATATTAAAACAAATACAATGGCAAAAAAGAGGCAAAAACTACCTGATAAAAAATCAGGTATCCAAACAATTCATATAATACTGGCAGTACTTGTTATTGCGGCACTGGCAATTTATTTCCTGAATTCAGGGGGAAATAATTCAGACACACTTCCAGCTGACAATTTTAAAAAACTGAACACTACTATTGAGCCGGGTAAAGTAAAGATCATAGAATTTTTGAATTTCGGCTGTACACACTGTAATGATCTTCGTAAAGATATGCCCCGGCTTCTACAAAAATACGGAGATAAAGTGGAAATAACATACATTCCCATCAATTTTCCCAGGCAGTCAACAAAGAGTGTTGAAGCCTATCTTATTGCAGAACAGATGGGTAAAGGAGATGAAATGCTAAATGCATTATTTGATGCCAGGTTCGATAAGGGAATGGATATATTGGAAAGCACCATTGCAATTGAAACTGTTGCGGCAAGCATCGGGCTTGGAGCGGATTTTAACCAGAAACTTGAAAGTGGCGCTATGAAAAATGCAGCTAATTACAATCTCAGGTTGGCGAATGATTATAATATTGCAGGTACTCCCAGCGTTTTTATCAATGGGAAGCCCCAGGAAGATTATTCGATAGCAAATTTGGATAAGGTTACAGGGTCGATTCTTTCAGAGCAATAATCACTTCTTAAATATCCTCATTTTTCTTCCCACTCACTTCGAATTTTACGCTGGTATCTTAAACCCGGACCAAAAATGCCTTTTCCGAGACCAACGAGATTGGCCACAGGGTTCAGGGGAGCTTTTTTAAGTACAACCTTTTCACCCACATTCCGCACATGGTGCCCGTTGATTTTATATAATCAAAATAAGAATCAACCGGCATGGAATATTCGAGTAAAAACATTGATCACCTTGGTATAG